>JAQBPF010000509.1 GCA_028287665.1 Deinococcus sp.
GAACAGGTTGCTCCCCGCGATCGCCTGCAAGAACAGCCCGTCAACGGTGCTGGCATTCATCACCGGGGTGGGGTTCATGGACATCATGGCGGGCGAACAGGAAGCCAACAGAGCAGGAATCAGGAGCGGCGCGAGACGTTTGAATCCACGGTTTCCAAACATACAACCTCCAGGAGAACCGCCTAGCTGACGCGGTTCCGGGGTGAAGAAGAGAGTTCAGTCTGACCACCCAAACCGCCAGAAAGATGGCATCCCCTTTAAGGCCGAGTTCAGAGCTCTGAGCCTGGTCTGAATCTGAGGCAATGCTTAAGGCCAATGCTTGAAGGAAAGGACCACACTCTGCCACGCTCTGACCAGCCTGAGAGCTATACACCCCTGCCTGATTTAGAACATGACCCCAGTCTGTTGAGATGACCTTGATTTTTCAGGTTTTGTTTTAAAGAATCGGTGCGTTTAAAGAAAGTCCACAGCAGTCAGGTTGATAAGCTGTGGCCAATGACGCACGAGCGGATGCTTATTACTGGGGGTGCAGGCTTTATCGGCAGCCATGTGCTTGAAACTGCCCTGGCCGAGGGCTGGACTGTGGCCTCCCTTGACGACCTCTCGACAGGCAGCCGAGCGAATCTTCCCGCAGGGGTGCCTTTCTATGAGGTGGATATTCGCGACGGTCCAGCCGTTCAGGCTGCTGTGGCCGACTTCAGGCCCACCGTGATCAGCCATCAGGCGGCCCAGGCCAGTGTCAGTCTCAGCGTGCGCGAACCTGTCCTTGACGCTGAAGTGAACATCATCGGCGGCCTGAATGTGCTGATGGCCGCCCAGGCCAATGGAGTGGAGCGCATGGTGTTTGCCTCGACTGGCGGGGCCATCTACGGCGAGGTGCCGGAAGGTGCCGCCGATGAGCACACGGTGGAATGGCCCTACAGCCCTTACGCCACCAGCAAACTGTCCTTTGAAAAATATCTGGAAACTTTCCGGCAGCAGCACGGCCTGGAATTCGTGGTGTTGCGCTATGCCAATGTCTATGGTCCCCGCCAGAACCCGCACGGCGAGGCAGGCGTGGTCGCCATTTTCGCTGAGCGTCTGCTGTCAGGCCAAGCCCTACAGATCAATGCCCGGCTGGAAACAGGGGACGAGGGCTGCCTGCGCGATTACGTGTATGTCGGAGACGTGGCCCGCGCCAATGTTGCGGCGGCACGCGGCACCCTGCCCCGACTGCTGAATGTCGGCACGGCCACCGAAACCTCAACGGAGCGGCTGGCCCACCTGTTGGCAGACGCGCTGGACGTGAACCCCACCCTGACTGTTGCGCCTCCCCGCTCCGGCGACCTCCGGCGCTCGGTGCTGGACGCGGCCCTGTTCCGCCAGGTGTTGGGAGAGCCGCTCAGCCTGGCTGAAGGGCTGCAACGGACGGCCCAGTGGGCACGCCACCAGAGTGCCAGATAGCTCGGACAGGTCTGGCCAGGCTTGCAGAGCTTCGGCCGCACGGGAACAAGTTGTAGGCCTTTTCACGGCCGGGCTGGGAGTGGCCGGGCAGCCTTTCCCGCAGCCCCTTTCAGACCGGTGATTCCGGTCACAGCAATAGAGTGATCAGACAGGCTCAGACGCGGCTGGAGGGGGCAGAACGCGGGCTTCTGTTTCTGGCTCCGGCCAATCCAGCCAGACCCGCCAATCCGGCCAGACCGATAATTCCCCAGGGGAATGGACTGCCGGTCATGCCGGGCGGAACGGTGGAGGCCTGCGGGTCCAGGCTGGGACCTTCGTCGCGCCCTGTCGCCGCAGATTCCTGTGGGTCCAGAGGCACGGTGGCGTCTGCCATGAAGGCAGAGGTGGAGGGAGCCTGTGCCGCAGCAACAGGCAAAGCAAGGACCATCGCGAGCAGCAGTGTCTTCATGGGGTTACCTTCCTCGGCCCGAGTATCGGGAGTGGGGCAGGCCCTGAGATGAGCGGCCCATCAATCCATGACCATTCGAATCGGGCCGCCTTCCCGGATCTGGCCAAGCGGAACTTCACCGGTTCCACATAGACGCAGGGGGCCTCTGGTGCGCTGGAGCAGGCGAGCAAAAGGCCCTGGGCGTCACCTTTAGGTCAAAAGTAAAACGTGGGACCAGAGTGATGCGTCCTACGCTTGTGGGAAGCCTGTCATTCAATGAACCGCGCCTACGGTGCTTCTTATGCCTCCATAAACAGCGCTCAGAGGCACGGCAGGCACAACAGGTGGGAAGAGAGCGGCCTGTGCGGCACAAACCTACTGCTGGAAGTCACAGGAATGCCGGCCACGGGACTCACCTGCGCCTGTGCCTCCGCTGCAGCATTGAGAACGAGCAGACCCACTGGAATGCGGGCCTACCGGGACGCCTCTGGACTCAAAAATGGAGCCAACCCACCAGAGCTGTCCCGGAGATAGCGGTCAAGCGCGTGGTCGAGCCCGGGCAACAGCTGCCCCCGGAAGCTGTGCAGGGCGCTGTAGCGGGGGCGCGGCGCAGCCCATCCTACCTCCCGTGCATTGGTGGGGCGTACCCGGTGATGGGGAACTCCAACGGCCTGTGCCAACGTCTGGACCAACTCGGCCCAGGTGCTTTCGCCCTGGTTGACCAGGTGCCATAGGCCCGTTTCTCCATCGATCAACAGGTCGAGGCTGGTGTGCACCAGATCGGGAAGGTAGGTGGGAGAAAATCGGTGCGCCTGGTCCAGAGGCACACTTTCTCCCAACGCCAGGGTACGGAGCGCCTGACCCAAAAAATCATCGACGGAGGGCAATCCAAACAGTGCCGAACTGCGGACGATCAGTGCGCCGGGATGGGCCGCCAGAACGCGCCGCTCGGTTTCCAGTTTAGCGCGGCCATAGGCATTCAGGAGCGAAGCTGCAGCGTGCTTCTGATCAGGTACGGCAATTCGGCCCGCAAAGACCTGATCGGAGGAAAAGGTCAGCAGGGGCAGGCCGTGGGTGTAGCATGCCTCTGCCAGACGCGCCAGGTCGAGTAGATCCGTGCTGCCCCGACCGGTGGTGGGGGGGTCCGGATTCACGGGATGACCGTAGCCCGCAGTGTGAATCACCGCCCAGGGCCGATGGGCCTGCATCAAATGGCCAAGAGCCGGTTCGGCGTCTGCCCAGACCGCAGGGGAAATCAGGCGATGTTCGAGCCCCCGGTGGTCACAGATTCTGCTGACAGCCTGCCCCAGTTCACCCTGGCCCAAAATCAGGAGGGGCCGTGGAGAACGCACCCTTGGGGCAGGTGGCCCCGGAATGCCCACAGGCGTATAGAAAAAGCGGTCAGGCCGTTCCCAGAAGCCCGGCGAATCGAGGCTGGGATGGTCGGGGGTCTGCCCGGCAGCCCGCATTTGCAGCAATTTCGCCAGCGCCGTTGGACGCGGAGGCGTGGAGCGCACATCGAAGGCGCCCGGCTCGTAATGGCCCCGCGTCTCGGTGTGCAGCGTATTCCAGTCAAAGCTGCCCAACACCGCCCAGGAGGTTACGGCCCGGACATCGACGCCCTCGGCCCGCACCTGTTCTGCCGCCTGCCAGAAGGTTTCAACCCACCGCAACTGCTCCTCACGGGAACTGCCCAGATGCGCCTCGGTGATGGCCAGCGGCAACCTGTAGCGTGTCCGGGCTTCCCGCAGCAATTCTGCGATTCCAGCAGGATTCTGGTA
>JAQBPF010000515.1 GCA_028287665.1 Deinococcus sp.
ATCGCCTATGGCCGCCCCGGCGCGACGGAGGAGGAGGTCATCTCCGCCGCGAAGCTCGCGCAGGTCCACGACTTCGTCCTGCGCCTGCCCGACGGCTACAAGACCCGCGTCGGCGAGCGTGGCCTGAAGCTCTCCGGTGGCGAGAAGCAGCGTGTCGCCATCGCCCGCACCATCCTGAAGGACCCCCGCATCCTGATTCTGGACGAGGCGACGAGTGCGCTGGACAACGAATCGGAATCGTTGGTGCAGCAGGCACTCGAAACGCTGATGATGGGCCGCACGACCTTCGTGATCGCCCACCGCCTCAGCACCATTCGCAACGCAGACCGAATTCTGGTTCTGGATGAGGGCCACATCGTGCAGGACGGCACCCACGAAGCGCTGATGGCTTCGGGCGGTCTCTACCGCGACCTGTATGAACTGCAATTCCGCAAAGAGCAGGAAGCGCGGGCCGAGTTGGTTTAGATTCGGTAAATTCCGTGCAGTACAGCGGAAGCGCCTGCCCCAAATCATTGAGGCAGGCGCTTCTTTGAGGGTTGGAATCTCAGTCCATCGCGCTGGCGAGGGCGGGCTCTGGCTGGCGGGCGTCGGCTCCCAGCCCACGCAGGCGCTCGGCGAGGCGTTCATAGCCCCGGTTGAGGTACTGCACGCCGTCAATGATGGTTTCGCCCTCACAGGTCAGGGCGGCGATAAACAGGGCAGCTCCGGCCCGCAGATCGGCAGCCTTGACGGGGGCGGCGTGCAGTTTGGCCCCCTGAATGACCTGCGTGTAGCCGCTGACGGTAATATCTGCGCCCATGCGGTGCAGCTCGGCCACATGCGTCAGGCGGTCGGGATAAACGGGGTCCTGCACCACACTGGTCCCGGACACGGTGGCCAGCAACGTGCTCATCTGCGGCTGCACATCGGTAGGGAATCCAGGGTAGCTCTGGGTGGTCACATTTACAGGCTTCAGCTCGCGGTCTGTGGCGTCCACGACCATCGTTTTTCCGGATTCCGCGATGTCAACGCCCATCTCGGTCAGCTTGGCCGTCACGGCACGCAGATGATCAGGGCGCACATTGGTCAGCGTGATCCGGCTGCGGGTGGCTGCGGCAGCAATCATGAACGTCGCGGCCTCGATCCGGTCAGGAATCACCGTGTACTGGCCGCCGCGCAGCGCCGCAACGCCGTGGATGGTCAGGGTATTGGTGCCTGCACCCTCAATGCGTGCGCCCAGGCTGTTCAGAAACTCGATCATGTCGATCACGTCGGTATCGATACTGGCGTTTTCGAGGACAACCACGCCGTCACCGAGGGCCGCTGCCAGAACTGCATTGTGCGTGCCCCCCACCGTCAACAATTCGAAGGCGAAGGTGCCGTTCAGGCTGCCCGTCCGCGCCGCATCGAAGTCGCCGCCATCTTCGGTGATGTGGGCCCCCAGCGCCCGGAACGCCTTGACATGCTGATCCACGGGGCGCGGGCCCCAGGCACAGCCGCCGGGCATACTCACGGTGGCCTTTCCGGCGCGGGCCAGAATCGCGCCCATGATGATAAAGCTGGCCCGCATCTTGCTGACCAGGGCGTAGGGCGCGTGCGTATTGAGGATTTCAGGAGTGTGCAGGGTCAGGCTGTTGGGGCCGACCCAGGCGTGGCGCGTGCCGATATGCTGCGCCAGATCCAGAATCGTGTACACGTCACTGAGGCGGGGAATACCGTGCAGGGTCACTGGCTCACTGCTCAGCAGGCTGGCGACGATGATCGGCAAGGCCGCATTCTTGCTGGACTGAACGGCAATCTCGCCGCTCAGTGGGCGGCCTCCCTGAATGTGCAGTGGGGTCAGTTGCATGGGGGTTCCTTATACAGCGCAGGGGCGCGGAGGGTGTGAAGTCAATATGCCGTCAGCGAAAGGCAGCAAGGAGAGAGGCAGCAGAAAGAACCAGCTCGGGAGAACGGAGGCAAAATGACCGTGTTCAGTGGCTCATTCCCTGTTAACAGGTGCATCTTACACACGATACTCACTGCGCGTCTAGGCCGTAAATACTTTCGCCCGTTGGGGGTAGAGCTGCCCTCACCTCACTTCCTCTACTCATAGCCGCCTGGTGAGGGAAGTGAGGGTGATGTTGAGGTCACTGTTCATGCGTGCTACGCTGCCCGCAGGCCCAAGCATCAACCGTTACGCGCTGTTTTCCGGTTTCTCTCCCGTAGTCCCCTCTCATTTTCTCCCCACGCTTCCCTCTGTGGACGGCGAGGACCGAGCAGGAGCGTCATGCCCAAGAAAGACCGTAAACGCCTGCAAGTGGTGATCAGCGATGAGCAAGACGCGCTGCTGACCCGCACAGCGTACGAACTGTCCAGCCCCGAACGGCTGATCAGCAAAAGCGAAGTGGTGCGCCTCGCCATAGAAAAGATCGCCAAGGAACTCGGTGAAGGCGAGCATATGGAAGAGTACCGCGCCATCCTGGATCAGACCGAACCCACGGACGAGAGTTAAACCTTCATCTTTTGTCTCGAGCCGCCCTCCTGTGTGGGCGGCTCTTTTTGTGCCCTCCGGGAACTGCGGGTGCGCCAGATCAGCTGGCTGCCGATGGACACCGCTGAATCTGGAGCCTGCTCCGTTCAGTGGCTGTAGGCCAGATGTTCAGGCAAAACGCGGCGGGCCCCCAGGTAGCGCGGGGCCCAGTAGCGGTCCGACATCAGTTTGTCCACGCTGACCTGACCCCGGTAGCTGTTGGCACTGACAAACGAATCCTCGCCCAGATAGATGCCGACGTGCGTCACGGCGCCCCTGCCCTCGGTGTCGAAAAAGACCAGATCACCGGGAAGAAGCGTGGCCGAATCTATGGACAGCCCCGTTTGCGCCTGATCTGCGCTCCGGCGCGGCAACTGCACCCCCAGCGGCGTAAAGACCTGAAGCACGAACCCGCTGCAATCTGTTCCGGCTCTGCTGGCCCCGCCGTAAGCGTAGGGCGTCCCCAACAGCGCCAGTGCCGCGCCGCGCCAATCGCTGGGCAAGGTGGTGGTCGTCGGCAGCGCGTCCGGGAGGGCTTGAGGCCCCTGATTCTGGTCCTGTGGAGCGAAACTTTGAGCCACAAGCACCGACGGCACGGCGGGGGCGCTTGCTGCGGCAGACCAGCCCACAACAGCAGTCGGATTCGGCAAGGCTGCTGGTGCGGGGTGAGACACAGGCAGGACACCTCCACTGGCTGCTGGCACCGCCAGAGTTGGGGTTGCCACGGCCACAGGCGCAGAGAGAGGCAGAGACAGACGCAGACTTTGACCCACGTTCAGCACCGTGTTCGCACCCAGACCATTGGCGGCCAGCAGTGCATCTACGGTCAGGCCGTAGCGGCGGGCCAACGCATACAGGGTTTCACCGGGTTGAACGACATGGGGAGGCAATTCCTGAATCCGCAGCACCTGACCGGCCCGCAGGTCCACGCCGCCCGCTGCATTCACCTTCAGTCCGTTGAGGGCCAGCAGCGCTTCTACGCTGAGCCCGGCCCGCCGCGCCAAGGCGTAGGCCGTATCGCCGGGCTGCACGGTGATGATGGCTGCCGAATCGGGAGTCGGCCCCCCCGAACCGCCCGCCGCGCCCGCTGCACCAGAGCACGCCGCGCCCAGAAAGAGGGTGGCCATCAGCAGAACACGAACCGGAGAAAAACGGCAGGATGGAAGAATGTGGGTCACTGGGGAAGGCTCACTGGATCGGTCTCGCAGGGGGCTTCAGGACAGGTCACCAAAGATCAAGCTCTCTTCAGGTGACGCTCAGGACAGGAATGGACGCACCGTAACACGCGCACCTTTGGCTTGCCAACCCCACCCGCCAACGATGAAGACGCCTTGCCCCGGCAATTCTGACTGACTGAAGGACAGCTCAGGCCACCGAGCAGGCAGGCGAGGCCTATCCTGCGTGAATGCTTGCGCGTGCTCACGCGTGGCGCAGCCGAACCTTCAGCGCTCTGCGTCACCCTTCCTACCGCCGATATTGGTTCTCCCAGCTCCTCTCGCTGGTGGGGTCGTGGATGCAGTCCACCGCGCAGCAATACCTGGTACTGGAGTTGTCGGGCGGCAGCAGCGCGGCGCTGGGGTGGGTCACGGTGGCGCAGTTTATGCCCAGCCTGCTTCTGTCGCTGTTTGCAGGCGCGGTCATCGACCGGGTGCCGCGCCGCCGGGTGCTCTTGACCACGCAGATCACCCTCCTGATAACGGCGACGGCGTTGGCCGTGACCACCCATCTGGGCATCGTGACCCTGCCACTGGTGATGCTACTGGCCTTTGTCAGCGGAACGGCCAACGCCTTCGATATGCCTGCCCGCCAGAGCATGGTCGTGGACTTTGTGCCGAGAAGCGACGTGCCCAACGCGGTGGCCCTCAACAGCCTGTCTTTTAACGTGAGCCGCACCATCGGGCAGGCCCTGTTCGGCGTGGTGGCAGCGCTGGGCGTCACGCTGCTGGCAGGCGGCAATCCCGACAATCTCTCGCGGCTGGCCCTCCCCTTTTACCTGAATGTCGCGTCGTTTTTCGTGGTGCTGTTCGTCATTGCCACCCTGC
>JAQBPF010000529.1 GCA_028287665.1 Deinococcus sp.
GAGAGGGAGATGTGCTGCATGCCGTTGCCACGCCCGAACGGGTGGGCCGCACCCTGGCCACCTACCGCATAGAACTGCGGCGGGACGATCCCCAGCAGGGTGAGCTGCTGGCCCTGTTTCTGGGCACAGTCTCGCGGCGGGACCGGGGAGCCAGCACAGGCAGTTGAGAACCCCTGATCGCCCGAAGGGCTGAAATGCGAGCTTGGCCTCTGGCATTTTCCTGGGTCCCATGTTATGTTATTTACGTAGTTATCCCAGGCCCAATGCGCCAAGTGAAGGGCCAAGTCAGGAGGGTTGCATGTTGCACATTGAATTTATTACCGATCTGGGCGCGCGGGTCACGGTGGACGTCGAAAGCGCCGACAAGTTGCTGGATGTTCAGCGTCAATATGGACGTCTGGGCTGGACCAGCGGCGAGTTGCCGTCGGGCGGCTATCAGTTTCCTTTCGACAACGAACCCGATTTTGATTGGGCACTGTTGGGGGCACGCAAATACACCACGCCAGACGGCGAGGAACTGGTCTATCACAAGGGCCACGCCTACCGTCGCCGCGAGCTGGAACCGGTAGACAGCCGCAAAATGAAGTTGCCTGCCGCTGTGAAATACAGCCGGGGGGCTAAGAACAGCGACCCCGACCATGTGCGTGAAAAGGCCGACGGCGAGTTTGAATACGTGACGCTGGCTATTTTCCGGGGAGGCCGCCGCCAGGACCGGTACGCCCTCCCCGGAGGTGCCGCCGCCCCGCGCCCCACAGCCCCGGCACAGGCCTCTGCACCTCAGCGCCCACGCCCAGCCGCCGCTGCCGCGCCCAGAGGTGCAGTCGCCACTGGGGCCACCACCGTTATAGAAGAAGAAACTCCGTTCTAGGGGGCAGTTCGGAGGGGTTGGGCGTGGAGAGAATGAACGCTGAATATTGATCCCACTGTTTCCACTCACCGCCCCACACCGCAAGCAGCGTCAGAGAGTCGATTCTCTGACGCTGCTTGCGGTTTTAAAGCATTTGTCATAATAATGACCGAGCGAAGCGAGTGAATTTCACCGAGCAGGACGGAAAATGGAGTGATCAGAAGTCTTTTTTCTGATCACATAATTCGGAGAACTGCTCTAAGCTCTAAACCTTCTGTTCCCGCAGTTGTCCCTCGATAACCGCCCGCACGTTGGCAGGTTGCCAGCCCTCGGGCTTGAGCTGCTTGCCATCGGCACGTTTGGGGCCAGTGGTTTTGGTCAGGTTGGCCCGGTGAACCTCGGCAAAAATGGCATCGGCGTCCAGTCCCAGGGCGTCCAGAGCGCCGTAAGTGACATACAGCAGGTCGGCCAACTCGTGCGCCAGGGAGGTCAGGTCAAGGGGCGTGAGGTCCGCAGTCGCCTCCGACCGGGTCTGCAGCGTCCCAAATTCCTGCTGCACTTCGGCCCACTCCTCTGAAATCAGGGTGCGGCGCAGGGCCAGCAATTCGGCCGAAGGCACCGTGGGAACGCTGGACACCGTCATGCCCATAGCCCGGTGAAACTCGCGCAATTTGGCGGCGTTGGAGGGAGCAACAGAAACAGCAGAGGCAGAAGACATAGCCCCGATGCTACTGGCCTGCCCGAGCGGGGGGATGTGGGGAGTGGCAAAAGCGTCCAGGGGTGCAGCCAGGGGCGTCAGCCCTCAGCGCCCAGGCTGCAACACTGCGTCGGTCAGGGCCAGTGGTGAAGACAAGAGGGGGTGGCCTGCGGGCAAGACACGCACAGCAACGGCCAGATTCAGGTCGCGCCTCAGACACACTTTGGCCTTGGTATTGCACACGAACAAAGGCCCACTCAGCCGCGCCGCATACAGGCCAGGGCGCACGTTCGGCGGCACAGGCACACGCAGGCTCAGGGGCCGAACCGATCCAAAGTAACTCTTGAATTCGGGTTGGGCATGGACTGGGCCAGTGGGCACGCCCGCCGAGCCGCCCCAGGGGGTATGCAGCGTGAGATGGTTGGGCGCGGCGCGGTTGAGCAGCGCAGCCGTGAGGGGAAACGTGACCGTGAGGGCGGCTGGAGCACCGGCATGGGCCGTGATCTGTGCGGTGGGCACGGAAGGAAACCGCAGCGAGACGGCGAGCAGAGGCGACAACGATACAGCTGACAACACAGCCGCAGCCTATCAGCCGGAACCACCCAGCCCGGCCACAAAAAAAATCAGGAGCCCCGAGAGACTCCTGAATCAAGAACATGGTGTGGCGGGCGGCGGGACTCGAACCCACCTGCGGCCTACTCTCGGCCCGCTCGCGCGCCCGTTGGTACAGAGGTGGGCGTCTCCCTCCGGCCCTTAGTCTGTCAAGACTGTTCTGTGCAGAGCGAACACTACAAGGAACTCATCGCTCAGGGCCGTGAACAAGTATGGGGGCGCATTGTCAGGATTACATGTGCCGAATGTACAGACGCCTTAAGCCATTTGGCCCAGCTGGTTTCTGGTGCCCGTGCCCCGGTGCCTTCAGAGGTCCAGCAGGCGGTAGCCGTAAGCGTTGACGATCAGTGCGCCGCTTTCTTCGTCGGTATAGTCCAGCTTCTTGCCTTCGTACTCGTGAATATGGCCGTGAACCACCAGCCGGGGCCGCCGCTGACGGATAAAGCGCGAAATAGAATCGCAGCCCCGGTGGGCGTAGTCCAGACCTGCATGTGGCCCCAACGGCGGCGCATGCGTCAGCAGCACGTCCACGCCCTGTCTGGCCCGCCATGCCAACAGACCCAGCCCCACACGGCCCTCGGTGGCGCTGTACTGGCCCGCACCATCTTTGCGGTAACGGGGTGCGCCGCCCCATCCAGCGATTTTCAGACCTGCCTCTTCCACCACGCGCCCATGGGCATTGATCACCCCACGGGGCGGAATGCGGCCGTCGCCCTCGTTCACATACTCGTTTTCGTGGTTGCCGTGCACATATACGATCGGCACGGTCAGGGTGCTGGCCAGAAATTCGAGGTAGTAGCCCGGCAGGTCTCCAGCAGCCAGCACCAGGTCCACGGGCGGTGCGCCCTGCGGAAAGCCCTCACGGTACACAAAGGGGTGTACGTAATCGGCCAGCAGCATCAGGCGCTTGGTGGGCTGTGAAGAGGGGACAGGCACCGTTTGAGAGCCGGTTTGTGGCCCTGCCAGATCATCGGCCCTCTCGGGATGGGTGGGGGGAGGCGTTTCAATCATGAACAAAAGGGTGGAAATGGAATTCGGGGAAATTGGATCAAAGTGGCCACAGCAGGGCCGGGGCTGGGTTGCCTGGGCTGGGTTGCAAGTCTCTTGAGTCTACCCCTGCTGCGCCCCGCACAAGCCCAACTATCTAGCCGTGATAAAGACTGTGGAGGCACGCAGGCGCTGGACAGCAGCAAAACAGCCCCGCTACGCTCAGGGACATGACCGATGTTCTGTCTGCCCCGCGCCTGTTTCTGACGCCTCTGACCCGGCCCCTGATGCTCCGGCGGGTGTCTGAGGAAGGGCGAACCGGCTTTGACGCCCCTGTCGATGGACCAGACGGCACGGTAACGGTTCACTTTCCTCCCGAGTGGCCAGGCGATTTTTTGCCCATGTTGCCCGTGCTGCTTAAAGGCGGGGCAGAAGTCGTCGTCGGCTCCTATGTGGCAGTGGAGCGGGACACCCTGACGGCGGTGGGTCAGCTGGGCACCAAAGGCGGTCCGGACCTCCTGGGCGCAGTCGAAATCGGCTACGGCCTGACCCCACAGGCGCAGGGCCGTGGGCTGGGCACAGAGGCGGTCGGGGCGTTGCTGGCGTCCCTGAAGGCGCGCCCAGACATCAAAACCATTACGGCCCAGACCCTGCCGACCAATAGGGCAAGTCAACGGGTGCTGACCAAATTGCACTTCGAGCGCACGGGCCACACCTGGGAGCATGAGGAGGGCAATCTGCTGATCTGGACCTGGCAGGGTCAGCCGATCCGGCTCCGGACCTCATGAATATTCAATTGAATATCCAGCCCATGCGTGCTGCACCCCTTTCAGATCAAGATCACAAAAATATTGTTGCAGACGCAAGGCATAGACCCTCCCAGGCTCTAAGCTGGGCTGCATGAATGTTTCTATCCTGGGAATTCCGATGGACCTTGGCGCAGGCCGCCGGGGCGTCGACATGGGCGCTTCGGCCCTCCGCAACGCGCATCTGTCGCGCACCCTCCGCGAACTTGGCCACACCGTCCACGATCTGGGCGACGTGCCCGTGGCCATCCCCGAAACGCTGGACAAGCACATCGAGACTGGGCTGGTGTTCTTGGACCCGATTCTGCAGGCTTGCCGCACCACCGCCGAACGCCTGGCCGCCCTGCCAGATGACGTCTTCCCGCTGACGTTGGGCGGCGATCATTCGGTCAGCATGGGCACCGTAACGGGCAATGCCCTGCGCGGCAATCCGGCGGGCACGCGCATGGGCCTGATCTGGGTGGACGCGCACACCGACTACAACACGCCCAGCAGCAGCCCCAGCGGCAATATCCACGGCATGCCTGTAGCGCACCTGACCGGACAGGGCGACCCCGATCTGGTGGGCCTGGGCGGCGGCTGGCATCTGCGCCCCGAAGACATCGTCATGATCGGCATTCGCAGCGTGGACCGCTTCGAGCGCGACCTGCTGCGCGAGGCAGGCATCAAGGCCTACACCATGAAGGACGTAGATCAGTTGGGCATCACCCGTATTGTGGAAGAAACGCAGGAACGCCTCTCGGATACGGCCCGCCTGCACGTGTCCTTCGATGCCGACGCCCTTGACCCCAGTGTGGCTCCCGGCGTGGGTACGCCCGTGCCCGGCGGCCTGACCTACCGCGAGGGCCACCTGCTGATGGAACTGCTCTCGGATTCGGGCCGAGTGACCAGCATGGACATCGTGGAGGTCAACCCGGTGCTGGACGTGCGCAACCAGACCGCCGAGGTGATGGTCAGCATGGCGGCCAGCCTGCTGGGGCAGCGCATTCTGTAAGGCAAAGTCAGGCTCTCCTACTCCCGCTCAACCTTCAGGGCGGGAGCTTTCATAGTTTTCCCGCATTCTCTTAAGACAGAGAGCCAGCTTACCGATTCGGCCCGGTTCCTTTGGCACGGTAGAGCATGGCGACCCAACAGCGCACCAAAACAGCCGTAAATTTGGAGATCCCCAAAGCGGTGCAGGACAACGCCGCGCGGGGGCTGAAGCTGCGGGAGGAACACGGCTTCGGCGGCACCAAAGTCGGCGAAGCCACCGCCGAACTGCTGGCCGCCGGGGGCACGGTGACGGCCCGCAAGGCCCGGCATATCGCCCGCTACTTTCCGCGCCATGCCCACGACAACCTCGACCAGACCGGCAAAAGCGGCAAGCCGTCGCGGGGCTACATCGCCTGGCTGCTGTGGGGCGGCGACGCGGGCCGCGCGTGGAGTGAGGGAATCGTGGAGCAGTTGGATCAGGGGAACGAAAATAAGTAACGTGCAGTGAACGATCACTGCCCGCTAGACCAAGGTCATGGACTCGGCACAAACACAAAAAACCCCGC
>JAQBPF010000531.1 GCA_028287665.1 Deinococcus sp.
ATATCGGCGGCGGTGCCAAGGCCGAAATCGTGTACAACGCCGTCAAACTGGTCTCGAAAGACACCGACGTGAAGGCCATTTTCATCAACATCTTCGGCGGCATCACCCGCGCCGACGAGGTGGCCAAAGGCGTGATCCAGGCCCTCAAGGAAGGCATTCTGACCAAGCCCGTGCGCATGCGGATTGCCGGAACCGCCGAAGAAGAAGCCAAGGCGCTGCTTGCAGAAGTCAACAGCCCCCTGATTCAGATGTACCCCGATATGTTCCAGGCGGCAGAAGCGGCCTCTAGAGACGCAAACAACGCGGAGGCGAAATAAGTCATGGGCATCCTAGTGAACAAAGACAGCAAGGTCATCGTGCAGGGCATGACCGGGCGCGAAGGCGCGAGCCACAGCCGCGCCATGAAAGACTTCGGCACCCAGGTGGTGGCAGGCGTGACCCCCGGCAAGGGCGGCACCGACTTTGAAGGCTGGCCCGTATACAACAGCGTCGCGGAGGCCAAAGCGGCCCACGGCGCAAACGTGTCCATCATCTTCGTGCCCCCCGCCGGAGCCGCCGACGCCGTGCTGGAAGCAGCCCACGCCGGAATGCCCCTGATCATCCTGATCACCGAGGGCGTGCCCACCATCGACATGATGCGGGCCGTGCAGGAAGTCAAGGCGCTCGACGCCATCAGCCGTGCAAATGGTGGCGAGGGCGTGTGTCTGATCGGCGGCAACTGCCCCGGCTTAGTCACCAGCGGTGAGTGCAAGGTGGGCATCATGCCCAACAAGATCTACAGCGAAAAGGGCCGCATTGGCCTGATCAGCCGCTCCGGTACTTTGACCTACGAAGCCGCCAAGCTGCTCAGCGACGCGGGCCTCGGAACGTCTACCACGGTGGGCATCGGCGGCGACCCCGTGATCGGTACCACCTTCGCTGACGTGCTGCCCATGTTCGAGGCCGACCCCGATACCGACGCCGTCGTGCTCATCGGTGAAATCGGTGGAGCCGACGAGGAAGCTGCCGCCGAGTACATCGGCAAGCACATGAAAAAGCCCGTCATTGCCTTCATTTCGGGCCGCAGCGCCCCCGCGGGCAAGCGCATGGGTCACGCCGGAGCCATCATCATGGGCAACGTGGGCACGCCTGAAAGCAAGCTGGCTGCCTTCGCGGCCGTGAACGTGCCTGTGGCCGACACCATGCCCCAGATCATGGACATGGTCAAGAAAGCCCTGAATATTCAGAACTGATTCCGATGAAAAGCCATGTCTCTGGGCGCCTCATCTGACTTATAAAGCCCCGAACGGGAGCAGAGTGGCCAGGAGTACGTGCTGGCGGCGACGGACGAACATCTGGTGTTGTCGCTCCAGGGTCGGGACTCAGAGCAGGGCCGTGTGATCGTTCAGTCTAAGAGACGAAGAGAACAGGGGAGAGGCCGGGGGATGACGCTCCGGCCTTCTTCTTGCTGATTGGGGCGACGTAAAGGAACCGTCATCCGCCGTCACATGGCCGTCAGCCCCGCGAGTAAACTAATGGTATGAACTTCTCTGCTCGCCTTCTCGTTACCTTAACCCTGATGGGTCTGGGTACGCTGGCTCCAGCCCAGGCGCTGGACATCGCAGGCACCGTGACGGGGACGCCTGCGGATGGAACGCGGGTCAGTGGCTGGGCTGTCACGCCCAGCGGTCAGGCCGTGCAAGAAATTGTCAGCGTGCCCATCAACAGCGGAAAATTTCGCCTGCAACTGCCCACTATTGCCCCGAGTGCACGCGCTCAAACCACCCTGAGCGCCCAGAACGTCAGCTGGCCCGGCGTCATTGACCCGGTGTCCGTGAGTGCGGCGGTCCAAACGGCAGAACTCAAATTCTTTACCTACCGGGATGCCAATCGCAACGGCCAGCGCGATGACAACGAGCCGCTGAACGAGGTGACGCTGAACTCGGGCAACAGCAGTCTGTTCGTGGCCTGGGTAGGCACCGACGTCACTGTGAAGGCCAACCGGGGCTACGAAGCCAGCCTGAAACGCGGCTGGAATGCCTTTCTGGTCGATGTGGGCCGCGCCGTGAAGGTGGCCGCCTTTCCTGAAGCGGCGCAGGTTTCCCTCACGCTTGGCCGCTGACAGAACGTGCAAGAGAAGGCCCTGCAATTGAGTGTGCAGGGCCTTCTCTGATGTTTTCTCCTCAGCGTGGGGCGAGCGTGAACGTCACGTTCAATGTGGCCGAATCGCTGCTGCCCGGATAATTCACGGCGTAGTCGTGCGGATTGATCTTGAATTGCGTGCTGACATTGACCTTCCCGCCCTGCAACGTGGCCTTGACAGGAGCAGTCACCGCCAGTGTTTTGCCTTTGATGGTCAGCTTGCCCGTGGCTGTCGTCGACAGGGTCTGGCCTTCGACCAATTTTCCGCCCGTCAGTTGATCCAGCGTAAACACAGCGTTGGGGAATTTGTCGGCATGGAGCGCCACCTCACTGCGGGCGTGATCATCCCGCAGCCCCAGGCCTGTTTTCAGCTTGACCACGGGCACCGTCACCGTGCCTTTGGTCGCCGCCAGATCGGTGGGATCAAGCTGGACGGTGCTGGTCACGTCGGCAATACTTCCCTTGACATTGATAAAGCGCACCTTGTGTTCAAATGTGGCTGTGCCGCCTGCCGCCGTATAGGCCACCGTGGCCGCCTGTGCTCCGCTCAGCAGCGCGGCTGCACCCAGGGATATCAGCAACACACGCACATCTGAGGGCTTATTCATGTCTTCATGTTGAAGGCTCATCGGTGAAGCACATGAGACGGGGCTGATCAACTCTATAGATAACTCTATATCAAATGATGTAAAGCGGGTCATTTAACGTGTAAATTGGGGTTTGTGCTTTGACGGGCGGTCAGCAGGACGTTTGGCCAGCGCTGTTGGATACACTGCGGGCACGATGCGGCCTGGCCAGTGGCACACAGGAAAGCGCTGGTGGGCGGCGCTGCTGACCCTGCTGGCGGCCTTTGCTTTCCCGCTCCGTGGGCCAATGCCGGCTCCGGCTTCTGCTCTTCAGGCGTCCGGGCATCTGGCGCACAGGGAACACATTCTGCCGGGTACTGCTGAGGCTGATGCGATTCTTCCTCCTGCTGTTCCACACGGCCATCAGGCCCACTGCCTGTTCTGCCTGACCGGGGCATTTGCGCTGGAGGCTGACACGGCTGCGCTGCCTGCCGCGCCAGAAATGTACAGGACTGCGCCTCCGCCCAGAACAGTGCAGATCCGTGCCGCTGCTGTCCGGTGTGCCGATGCCCGTGCTCCGCCCAGCCGCGCCTGAGCCCGCTTCCGCGCCACCTGAGCAGAGGTTGCCCTGTGGCCCTGTGCTCAGGTGAAGACGCTCCGTCTCTCTGATCCATCACCTTCCGGAGTTGCTTGATGTTCAAATCGCTGATCCTGACCGCTGTTCTCGCCGCCCTGCCTGTGGGCGCTGCCCATGCGACCGTTAAAACCGAAGCAGGCCTGACCTCATCTGTACTCGGCAAGAGCGAAACCTACCGCCTGAACGTGCCCACTGAAAAAGAGATCAGCACCACCGAAGTTCGTCTGGTGATCCCGGCGGGCGTGACCGTGATCCGGTTTCAGACCATGCCCGGCTTTACCCGTACCATCACGAAAAACAGCGCTGGGCTGGTCACGGAAGTCGTCTGGAAAGGCCGGATTGCCCCGATGGAATTTGCCCGTTTCCTGTTCAGTGCCAGCAATCCCGAGGTGGCCGCCACAGTCGTCTGGAAGGTGTACCAGAAGTACAGCGACGGCTCGGTGGTGGCCTGGGATGACTCGGACCCCGAACAGGCCCCCGCCAGTAAAATCACCATCAAATAACAGTCATTCAGCGGTCCTGAGGCGCTGCCGCCAGGCCATCAGACCCGCATGAACTTGCCCTGACATCCTCAAGCTGTCTGGGCCGGAAAACGGAAGCTGAGCAGTTTTC
>JAQBPF010000001.1 GCA_028287665.1 Deinococcus sp.
AAGGTCTATGGCGTGCTGCCAGTCGCGGGCGCGGGAGAAGGCCAGCACCGGGCCAAAGATTTCCTCCTGAAACAGGGGGTCGCGGGGATCCACATCGGCAAAGATGGTGGGGGAGACGTAGCCGCCCTGCCTATCGCCCATATCGGGAGTCTCGCCGCCCAAGACCAACCGCGCCGTCTTCTGTCCGGCCTCTACCGCTCGCCCAATCCGCTCGGCACTCCCGGTATGAATCACTGGCCCCAATGCCCCGTTGTCTTCCGGCAGGCCCACTTTCAATCCCCGCGCCAGTTCGGTCACGCGCTCCAGCAGGGCGTCGTACACGCTGTCCTCGGCAATGACCCGGCTACACGCGCTGCACTTCTGGCCCGCGTACCCAAATGCGGCCTGCACGATGCCCACTGCGGCGGCCTCTACATCGCCGTCGGCACACACCACGGTCGGGTCTTTGCCGCCCATTTCGGCCATCACACGTTTGATCCACTTCTGGCCGGGCTGCATTCTGGCGGCGCGTTCCACGATCCGGCAGCCGATTTCCTTGCTGCCCGTAAAGGCGATCATGCGGACGTGTGGGCTGTCGACCAGCGGATCGCCCAGCACGTCGTCGGTTCCGGTCAGGAACTGCACCGTGTCTCTGGGCAGGCCCGCCTCGAACAGCAGTTCCAGCATCAGCAGGCTCGACAGCGGCGTTTCACTGGCAGGTTTCCAGATCACGGTATTGCCCGCCGCCAGTGCGCCCAGCGCCATGCCCAGCGGAATGGCACTGGGAAAATTCCACGGGCTGATACAGACCACCACGCCCAGCGGCTCGTACACGGTGGTCACGTGTTCGTCGGGCATGGGGTACACGGGTTTGCCCTCGGCCCAGCGCAGGGTTTCACGGGCAAACACTTCAAAATGATCCACCGATTCGGCCACTTCGCCGTCAGCCTCGGCCCAGTTCTTGCCGTTTTCCAGCGTCATCACCGCGTTAAATTCCATGCGCCGCGCCCGCAGCAGGTCGGCGGCCCGCTTAAAAATGCTGGCCCGCTGGAACGGGTCGGAAAAGCGCCAGGATTCGAAGGCGTGCTGCGCGGCGGCAATGGCTTCATCTCGCTGCTTGGCGCTGGCTTTGGGAAAACACCAGACCACTTCGCGGGTGTCGGCGGGATTGCGAACCTCGTAGGCGTCGCCGCCTTTTACCTGCTCGCCACCGATATACAGCGGAAAGGTGCGCCCCAGGTACTGCTGACGCACCCGCGCAAAGGCGTCACGCTGCGCCTGCGCCACGGCAGGCTGAGCAAAGTCGTGGTACGGCTCGTGTTCAAACGGCAGAAAGCCTGCCATCAGGTGTGCGGTCATGGATGCCCCCTTTGGGTGGTAGTGCTCGGTCAAGTTGATCTGAGTCAGAGGGTAACACGCGGCCTGTGCGCCCGCAAAACCCTTGCCGGACGCAATATTTTAGAAGCTGGCGCTACGGTGAGAATTGACCTGAGGGGCAGATTGACCTGGCAAATGTAAACCTGATTTAACAATGTAAGTTCCTCCGGTAAAACTTAAGCTCGGCAGTTTTAAACTCATCAGTAACTCAGGCGTAACACCATAGTCCGGGTACTTGCCCGGTGGCCCTGTTCCCCTTCATGGCACCAACAGCTTTGTGCCTAGGAGTCACCATGCTTGCCGTACCCACTGCGCCTGACGGAACCCATCCGGTCAGCAATTACCGCCTCGATTTGCAGAATCCTGCCGACCCCTACCGTCTGGATGTTCAGATCATCGATCAATGGTACCGGGTGAAGACGAACTGTCTCAACGACGTTCTGGTCCTGGTCGGTGTGCTTCATCATCCCCCAGTTGTGGTGGTGGACGGCTGGATCGTGGGCAACGATGCGCAGTGAACTGCGGCGCCAACAGAAGCCAAACAGAGGGCAGGTTTGAGGAAAAGGCAAGCTGGAGATCAAGGGTGAGGCCGCTGGTTGGCCCTTGCCTTTGACCCTCAACACTTAAACGCCCTTCCCGTTACCCTGTAGCCTATGACCACAAATCAGGTGCAGGCAGATGTGATCGTGGTGGGCGCGGGGCTGGCCGGACTGGTGGCCGCTGCCGAAGCCGCCGACGCGGGCGCACGGGTGCTGCTGCTGGATCAGGAAGGCGAACAGAATCTGGGTGGGCAGGCCTTCTGGTCGTTTGGGGGCCTGTTTATGATCGATACGCCCGAACAGCGGCGGCTAGGCATCCGGGACAGCCCCGACCTGGCGAGGCGCGACTGGCACAACACCGCCACGTTTGACCGCCCCGAAGACCACTGGCCCCGCCGCTGGGCCGACGCTTACCTGGACTTCGCCGCCGGAGAAAAGCGGGCGTGGCTGCACGGCATGGGCATGCGCTGGTTTCCGGCAGTGGGCTGGGCCGAGCGCGGCGGGCAGGGTGCGGCTGGCCCCGGCAACAGCGTGCCCCGCTTTCATGTGACCTGGGGCACCGGGCCGGGCGTACTGGAGCCCTTCGTGCGGCGGGTGCAGGCGCAGGTAGCCGCCGGAAAAATCACCCTGCATTTTCGCCACCGGGTTCGCGCCCTGAATATCACGGGTGGCGTGGTGGTGGGCGTTTCTGGCGACCTTCTGGAAGCGTCGGCTGTGGCACGCGGCGAGCCTTCTTCGCGGGTGGTGGTGAGCGATTTCAGCTACAGCGCGGGCGCGGTCATCGTGACTTCGGGTGGGATAGGCGGCAATCAGGAGTTGGTGCGTCGGAATTGGCCCACAGACCGTCTGGGCGCGGCTCCGGCCTTTATGGTGTCGGGCGTGCCTCAACACGTAGATGGCCAGATGCAGGCCACGGCGCAGGCGGCGGGCGCAAGCTTGATCAACCCAGACCGTATGTGGCACTACACCGAAGGGCTTCGCAACTGGAATCCGGTGTGGCCGCAGCACGGTATCCGGGTGCTGCCCGGCCCCAGCAGCCTGTGGCTCGACCCGCATGGTGTGCGCCTGCCCCATCCCCATTACCCCGGCTTCGATACGTTGGGCACGCTGTCGCACATCACCCGCAGCGGGTATCCGTACACGTGGTTCGTGCTGAACCGCCAGATTATTCGTAAAGAATTTGCGCTTTCCGGTTCAGAACAGAATCCTGACCTGACCGGCAAAAACATCGGCCTGACCCTGCGGCGCGTGGCGGGCGTGCAGGCTCCGGTGCAGGCCTTTATGGACAATGGGGAAGACTTCGTGGTGCGCCAAACGTTGCCCGAATTGGTGGCCGGAATGAACACTTTGGCGGGCAACGACTTGCTGAGCCTCGCCACCGTGCGGCAGCAAATCGAAGATCGAGACGCCCAAACGCACAATAAGGCCGGAAAAGACCCCCAACTGGCCCTGATACGCGGCGCACGTGCCCTGGCCGGAGAACGGCTGGTGCGTGTGGCCCCGCCTGCTCCCATCCTTGACCCCGCGCACGGCCCGCTGATTGCCGTCCGCATGAACATTCTGACCCGCAAAACGTTGGGGGGCCTGGAAACCGATCTTCAGGGCCGGGTGTTGCGGGCGGGCGGCGCAGTCTTTCCGGGCCTCTATGCCGCCGGAGAAGTGGCCGGGTTCGGCGGCGGCGGTATGCACGGCTACCGCTCGTTGGAAGGGACATTTCTGGGCGGCTGCCTGTTCAGTGGCCGGGTGGCGGGGCGGGCGGCGGCTGGGGTGGTGTAGGCGACGGTTCTGGGGAAGAGCGTCTAAGGGTCTAGGGAAAGATCAGAAGCTCAACTCCAAG
>JAQBPF010000002.1 GCA_028287665.1 Deinococcus sp.
GCGGGGGCGTTCAGCGATGGCCGCACGCTGGCCGGGCTGCTTCAGAACGAAGCCGTGACCATTACAGCGGGTGTGCCGACCATCTGGATGGGCCTGCTGGGAGAACTGGACCGGGCCAAGGCGGAGGGCCAGCCTTACGACCTGCACGCCCTGGAGCGCCTGATCGTGGGGGGCAGCGCCGCGCCCGAAAGCCTGCTGCGGGCCTTCTCGGATCGCCACCAGCTGAACATGCTGCACGCCTGGGGCATGACCGAAACTCACCCACTGGGCACTGCCAGCGGCGTTCCTGCCGGAGTCGACCCCACCAGTGACGAGGGTTTTGCGCTGCGGGCCAAGCAGGGCCGCGCCGTGCCGCTGGTGTGGTTGGATCTGCTGTCGGAAGAAGGCGAGCGCTTGCCCCACGACGGCAAAACGATGGGCCGCCTGATCGCCCGTGGGCCGTGGATTGCCAACTCCTACTTCAAGGGTGAGGGCCAGAGCAATTTCTTTGAGCTGGACGGCAACCTGTGGTTCGATACGGGCGACATCGCCACGCTGGATTCACGCGGCTATATGCACATTCAGGACCGTTCCAAAGACCTGATCAAGTCGGGCGGCGAGTGGATCAGTAGCGTGGATCTGGAAAACGCGATCATGGCCCACCCCGCCGTGGCCCAGTGCGCCGTGATTGCCATGGACGACCCCAAATGGGATGAACGCCCGCTGGCCGTGGTCGTGCCGCGCCCCGGAATGGGCGTGACCCACGAAGAAATCATCGCCTTCATCTCGCCCAAGTTCGCCAAATTCTGGCTGCCTGACGCCACCATCACCGCCGAAAGCATTCCGATTGGGGCCACCGGCAAATTCCTGAAACGCGAAATGCGCGAGCAGTACAAGGATTTCAAGCCCGGAGGCTGAGGGATTGAGGCCAGCAGCTCTGCGCCACAACCTTTGAACGCCGACTTCTTTCTATCTCTTGCCCTCCGCCGCGCCCCAGTTCAATTCGACTGGGGTGCGGCTCTGTTCACTGTGCTTCCGGTGACTGCGCCGCCAACGTTTCTTTCTCCTGGAATTCTGCCCGTACCCGCTCCAGTGCCAGCCCCAGCAGATTCTGGCCCCAGCGGGCGCGGTTGGCTTCGGCGTCACCTTCGCGGTAGCCGATGCCCCAGATGCGGTCAGAGGGTGAGGCTTCCACCAGCGGCGCGTCGCCCGTTGCGAGCAACGCGCCGCGGAGCCTGGGATTCTGGCCGAACTTCAGCCGCAGCATCTCCAGCGCCACTTCAAAGCGTTTGGCCTCCCATACGGCGTTGTCGTAGGGCGTGACCAGACGGCCCAGGCGTTTGCATTCATCGGGCGTGGGGGCGGCCAGAATCGCGGCGAGGCGTTCCTGATCGCCAAAACACTCGGCTTTGCGGGCCATCAGGTACTGTTCGGCGGTGTGGTACGTCACGCCGTCAGCAGTAAATATGCTGGGATGAAAGTTGGAGAAGGGATGTGCAGTGCGGTAAAAGTACACGGGAGGAGTCATGGAGACAGCCTGTCATGCGCCGCGTTTCGGTGCATCGGCGCTGTGGCCTAATACGGATTCCGATTGAATCCCGTTGTTTTGGGGTTCAATCCGAGCGGAGCGAGTTGGAAAGAGTACGGATTCCGGGAGATGTACGGACAGGCGGTGCGGTTCCGACTGTACGGGAATCAGACGGAATCCGTACAAGCCGCCTCAGCATCCTGGTGGGCTATACTGCTCTGCTATGCCGCGCCCCGCTCCTTCCCGCTCTGATGGTCGCCACGACCCCAATTCGCCCTTTAAACGCAAGGCCAGCAAACCCAAAGGCGACTTTCGGGAGCGGCAGCCTGCACATGAATACGTGCTGGATGTGTTGCCGGGATTAGAGGCGATTGCAGAAAACGAACTGGCCGATGTGCCGTTGGCCCGCGATATTCGGGGCCTGCGCTTCTGGTATCCCGGCGATATGGAGCGCCTGAACCGCCTGAAATCGGTGGTGGCGGTATACCGCATCAAGACCTGGGATGTGCCGCGTCCACGCGGGTTTTTGGGCAACCAGCAACTCAGCGAACTGGCGACTTTTGTGGCTGAAGTGGCGCGGGTGGGCGGGCATAAATCCTTCCGGCTGGGTGCGGCGGGCAAGGAGTCCAGCGTGATGCAGCGCCTCGCCTCCGAACTGGAGGGCCTGATTGGCCTGACACACAACGCCGAAGAAGGCGAATTGCTGCTGCGGTTCCGGCCCGAAGAACACGGCGAAGGCTGGGAAGTGTTGGCCCGTATGACGCCCCGGCCCCTGTCGGCGCGGGCCTGGCGCGTGTGCAACATGAACGGCGGCCTGAACGCGACGTTGGCCTACGCCGTGCTGAAATTGGCCGGACAGCGCGACGAAGACCGCATTTTTAACCCCATGAGTGGCAGCGGCACCCTGCTGATCGAACGCGCCCTGATGGGACCGTCGGCGGCGATGGTGGGCGTGGATATAGACCCCGCCGCCGTGGAATGCGCCCAGCGCAACCTCGCCGCTGCCAAACGTGAAATTGAGGTGGCCTGCGTGGACGCCCTGAATACGGGCCTGCCAGACCGTTCCTTCGATCTGATTCTGGCGGATCTGCCCTGGGGCGACGCCATCGGCACGCACGGCGGCAACGAGGTGTTATATCCGGCCTTCCTGAAGGAAATGTACCGCCTGCTGAGCCGTCAGGGACGCCTGGCCGTCATCACGCACGAAATCAAATTGTTTCAGGGGCTGCTGGAAGGCAGTACCGAGTGGTACGCCCGAGAACTGTTTCAGGCTTTCAGCGGGGGGCATCATCCGAAGGCGTATCTGCTGAGCAAACGGTAACGCTGGCCCCATGGGGAAGGCAGGGTGCTTGTGAAGCAGGCACCTCACCTTCCCTTCTTTATGTCCTGATCACTGACCCGCCGTCCTGACCTTGGCCAGTGCCCACGCCTATATGCTTGAGCCATGACCAACACACCGGAAACGGCTGGGCAGGGCTTACGCTGGGGCATCTTGGGCGCGGCACGAATTGCGCGGTCACTCATTCCAGCTATTCGGGAAGCGGGCGGAGAAGTGACCTTTCTGGGCGTGCGTGAGCCGAACTCCGAGCGGGCGAAGGCCTTTGCCGCCCAGTGGAATATCCCTGCCGTGGGCAGCTACGCTGACGCCATCGCCTCGGATGTGGACGCCATTTACAATCCGCTGCCCAATGACCTGCATCTGCCTCTGACCCGCGACACCTTGCGGGCCGGAAAACATGCCCTGACCGAAAAGCCGTTTACCCTGAACGCCGCCGAGGCCGCCGAATTGGAGCGGGAAGCGCAGGCAGCGGGCCGGGTGCTGTTGGAAGCCTTCGCCTACCGCTTTCAGCCCCATGTGGTGCGGATTCAGGAACTGGTCCGCAGCGGCGCAGTGGGCGAGGTCCGGTCCTACCGGGCGGCCTTCGGATTCCCCCTCAACAACCCCGATGACTTTCGCTGGGATGCCAGCAAGGGCGGCGGCGCGCTCTTTGATGTGGGGACTTACGCGGTGAACCTGATGCGCCTGCTGTTGGGCGAACCACAGGCCGTGAGCGCCCGCGCCCGCTGGACGGAAGGCGGAGCCGAGTCGGGCGTCGATGTGGGGCTGAGCGCCGTGGCAGATTACCCGCAGGCGTTGGCCAGCATTGACTGCGCCTTCGATTGGGGCAGCGCCGCCACCCAACGCCTCACCGTGATCGGTACGCAGGGCACGCTGGAGATGTCGGGTGTATTTCACAGCTACACCGACGGCCCAAGCACTCTGACCCTCACCACGGCTGCGGGCTCAGCGCCAGAAACGTTCGGCCCCTTCAATGCCTACGCGGGCATGGTGGCCCATTTTCAGCGGGTGGCGCTGGGGCAGGAAGCCGCCCTCTATCCGCCCAGCGACGCGGTGGCCCACGCCCGCGTGCTGGACGCGCTGTACGCCTCGGCCCGCACCGGGGAGAGGGTGGAGATTCACGGGTCTTGAGTTGGCCGCATTCAGAACTTGAGCGCCTGACCGCCCAGTACGGCACGGTTCCGTCTCCGTGGATGCTGTACCCCGAATTCCACCCGCTGAGCGCGTTCTGGCGTATGGGTGGCGGTGAGGGCCACATCATGCTGTGGGGGCAGTGGTGGCGGGGGCAGCATTGGGATGAAGCCCAGCGGCTTGCCTACTTCCGTACCTTTCCGCCCCCGCCGCGCTGGTTGCCGTGGATGGGCGACGCCGTTTGGGGTTCCGATTTTGATGATGACGAATTGGATGAAGACGCCCTACTGGGATATGAAGACGCCGTGCTAGAGAAATTGGAAGGCTTGGGCTTTGGCAGCCGCGCCGAGTTCTTGGCCGATTGGGAGGATGAGCGGTGGGAGTGAGGAATTTAGTGTTGGGACAAAGTTTTTGGCGCTTGTTCAACGCCTTCCCCCACCCCCCCGCCCCCACAGGGTGCAGGGGAATTTGTCGCTCCGCTCGGGAGGATTGATCTTGTCGCGTTCAGACTCGGCCTAATCGTTCATCTGAAGCGGAATCGCCAGTTCATTCCCAGATGGAATTGGCCCGCGCGTCGCACGCACCTTGGGGCCTCACACGGATTCGGGTGGGAGCGATTTAGGGTGGCGGTGTCGTGGTTTTAGCTCCTCACCCTTGGCTGGTACAGCTCCGCAGGAGAGGGGGGAGGTTGGGACTCGCAGAGCTGCGCCAGCAGAGGGGGTGAATGAGCAAAGCGATTGCCCTTGCTCAACTCAACACCCACGATCCCACCCCCTATATCGGTGCGTCTTCTGCAAAGTTCGGCTCCCGCTTTTCGCGGAGGCTGGCTAATCCTTCGCGCACATCGGGGCCGGTGAAGCCCAAAAATTCCAGAGCGAGGCTGGCGTCAAAGGTTGGGCCTGCCGCACGCAGCCAGTTGTTGAGGGCGTATTTTGTCCAGCGAACGGCGGTGGGGCTGCCTGCGGCGAGTTGGCGGGCCACCTTCCAGGCCCGGTCTAGTAGTTCTTCGTCTGGTACGCATAAACTGACCAGCCCAATCCGCTCGGCTTCCTCGCCTGACACGGGTTCTCCGGTCATCAGGTGGTATTTGGCCTTGTTCAGTCCGCACAGCAGCGGCCAGATAATCGCCGCGTGGTCGCCCGCTGCCACGCCCAGCCGCACATGGCCGTCCAGCAACCGCGCTGTTTTGGCGGCCACGCTCACATCGGCCAGCAGGGCCACCGCCAGACCCGCACCCACGCAGGGGCCGTGAATGGCGCTCACCACAGGTTTTCCGCAGTTGATGACGTTGTAGACCAGATCGCGGGCCTCGCGCCACACGCGGGCCAGCGCCGTAAAGTCGGACGCCATCTCTT
>JAQBPF010000021.1 GCA_028287665.1 Deinococcus sp.
GCAGCTGGATAACGTCGCCATGCGCCGCGAAGAACGCCGCTAGCAACGCTCGCGCAACGAGGTTCCGGTGGTATCCATCGTGGGGTTCACCATCGCGGGCAAATCCACGCTGCTGAACGCCTTTACCCACGCCACCGACGAACCGCGCCGCGTGCTGGCCGAAAACAAACTGTTTGCCACGCTGCGGCCCACCAGCCGTCAGGGCTTTATCGAGGGCATCGGGCCAGTGGTGCTGACCGACACGGTGGGCTTTATCCGCGACCTGCCCAAAGACCTGACGCGGGCCTTCCGCTCCACGCTGGAAGAAATTGGAGACGCCGACGTGCTGCTGCATGTGCTGGACGCCGCCAGCCCCGGCGCAGACACCCGCTTCGACGCCGTGAACCGCATTCTGGAAGACCTCGGCTTCCGTGATATGCCCACGGTGGTGGCCCTCAACAAGGCCGACGCCACCGACGAAGACACCCTGCGCCGCGAACAGGGCCGGATTCTGGACAGCGTAGGCGAAGAAACCCCATCCATTCCCACCAGCGCCCTGAACAATAGAGGCCTGCCCGAACTGCGTGAGGCCCTCGCAGACGCCATCAACCGGGTGCAACGCGAGGAATTGGCGGTGCGCGAGGAGACGCGGGAACGGGCGGCGGAATGGCAATAAACCGAACGTAGAACGTGGAGTGTGGATCGTAGAAACAGCCCAACCACGATCTCCGATCCACCCACCACTCTCCATCTTTAGACTGTCGCAGCCTGCCCCCCCATCGGTCAGGCTGCGTGTTCTATATGTGGTATTCCCGGTTGGCTTGGTTGTATCTGGCAGTGGTGGCCCTCGCGTGGGCGTTGGGCGAGTGGGGGGCCGAAGCCAGCGTGCCTACGCTTTTGCTGGCTTACCTTCCCCCGGTGGTATGGCTTCTGCCTGCCCCGTTGGTGCTCTGCTGGACGCTCATTCGGCGGGGTGGGCAGCGGCGGGGCTGGGCGACTGCGCTGCTGGCAAGTGGGCTGGCGGTATGGGGCGCGGGGTTGCTTCACGGCGCTTTTGCCCCGGCTCCAGCTCCCTCCGCCGACGCTCTGCGCGTCGTGACCTTCAATACGGCACGCGGCACACGCATCAGCGCCGACAACATGGCCGCTCAGTTGCAAGCTCTGAATGCCGATGTGTTGCTGCTGCAAGAAACCCGCTTTACGCGCTCTGGCTACCGCGCCGCACTCCTCGCGGGCCTGCCGGGGTATGGGGTGCGTTCAGCGGGCGAAGTCATGACGCTCTCTCGCTTGCCGGTGCTGAACACGCAGGCGTTCGCGGCTCCGGGCAGTACGCGGCAATACCTGCAAACGACGCTGAATTGGCAGGGCCAACGCCTGCGCGTGGTCAACGTCCATCTGAATACCGTGCTGCTGTCGCGGGCATTGGCGGGCGATTGGGACAGCGTGGGCCGCACCCGCGATGTGCGGAACGAACAGGTCCAACTGCTGGAAGGAATTGCTGCCGCAGACTCGGGGGCACTGCTGCTGGCAGGCGACCTGAACACCCCGCCGCGTGGCCGCCTCTACCGCCGCCTGATCCGTGCTTACGGCCCCGACGCCCACGATCAGGCCGGAAGCGGGCCGGGGTGGACCTTTCCCAGCCTGTATCTGCGAATAGACCACGCGCTGGCACGTGGTCTCAGGCCTGTGCGGGTGCAGGTGCAGGCCAACGCAGGAAGCGATCATCTGCCGCTGTTGGTGGAGTACGCCGCCGCCCAAGCTGGAGAATAGAGAATTGATAAGTGTCTGAAATGGCAAGAAATTACGCGCCTGCTCTCTCCTACAGGGCGGGGTGTAGCGCCTCGCAGTTCGCGCAACGGCCAAACCGAGGCCCTCGATTCTGTGGTAAACTACACAATCAAAGCTCCCGCGTGAGTGGAATCACCGGGAGCGTGGCAAAGCGGATAGAGGCCGCTCAGCATGGATAAGACTACCACGTCTGTGAAGACGTTCAAATACCGTTTGTATCCCACCAAGACTCAGGAAGCGGCCATGTACGAGACACTGCGTCTCACGCGCACCCTCTACAACGCCGCTCTTGAGCAACGCCGAGAAGCCTACCGCAAGCAGGGCAAGACTTTGAGCGCGTACATGCAGCAAGCCGAACTCACGGCCCTTCGGGAAGCCTGCCCAGAGTTTGGCAGCGTCTACAGTCACGTCCTCCAAGACGTGTTTGACCGTCTGGACAAAGCGTACAAGTCGTTTTTCTCCCGCGTGAAAGGTGGTGCACAGAAAGCTGGATTCCCCCGATTCAAACCCCATCAACGCTGGAACAGCTTTCGGTATAAGCAGTGCTGGGATAACAAGCGGGATAGTTGGACGACCTGCGGCAAACCCCTAGACGCTGGCAAACGCATCTCTGTTCCCAAGATCGGCAACGTCAAGATCAAGTTGCACCGCCCGCTGGCGGGGAAGCCAAAAAGTCTGCAAATCGTGTTGGATGTGGATACGTGGTACGCCGTGTACGCTTGCGAGGTGCCGAACACCGCGTTGCCTGCCACAGGAAGCTCAGTCGGGGTGGATGTAGGAATCACTTGGTTTGCCATCACCAGTGACGGCGAGTTTGTGGAAAATCCGCGCTACTTGAGAGCAGGGCTGAAGAAACTGCGTGTCCAACAGCGCACTCAGGCCCGCCGCAAAAAGAGTGGCAACCGCAGACGGAAAGCCGTTCAGCTTGTCGCCAAAACCCACCGGAAGATTAGGCGGCAACGGCTGGACTTTCATCACAAGACGGCCCGCACGTTGGTAAACACACATGATCTAATCGCGCACGAAGCCTTGCAAGTGTCTAACATGGTCAAGTCCAATCTCGCCCGCAGCATTTCGGACGTGGGCTGGGCCTCGTTTTTTTCTCTGCTCGCCCTCAAGGCTGAAAGTGCCGGAAGGCGTGTCATTGCTGTAGACCCCCGGTTTACCTCACAACGCTGCTATGCGTGTGGGCATACTGGGAAGGAGAACCGCATGAGTCAATCTAAGTTTCAATGCGTTCAGTGCGGTCATACAGCCAATGCCGATATCAATGCGGCGCAAAATATTCTGGCAAGGGCATTGCCATCAGGTGTTAACGATAGCGGAGTTACGCATGTCGTCGCCTGAGAAACCTCAGTCTTTAGACTGGGGAGTTGTCACGCTTCAACCAGCGGATCTTCCCAGCAGCGTCTCTTCCCACACTTCTTCTGACCGGGCCACGTCTACCGAAGCCACCTTGATTTACAACGCCAAAGCAGGCACCAGCGAACGGGCCAGCCCCGATCATCTGGTGGAGGGGCTGACCGGCATCGGTTACCGCCCCGTGTACCGCGCCACCGCCAGTGCCGACGACATCGCGGACGCGTTGGCCGACGCGCAAGGCACCATTTTCGTGGCGGGTGGAGACGGTACCTTGCGGGCGGTGGCCCTGCATCTGCTGGCCCGGTCTGAAGAGGAACGGGCGGCGCTGCGGCTGGCGGTCATTCCGATGGGCACGGCCAACAATGTGGCCCGCACCCTGGGCGTGCTGGGCAATCCACTGGACGTGATCCGGGCCTACGCGGGAGCAAAGGCCGTGCCGTTCGATGTGGGCCGCGTGCAGGCTCCCTGGGGCCACGACCTGTTTCTGGAAGCCTGCGGCTGCGGCCTCTTTGCCGATGTGCTGGCCGAATACGGCTCCGAGGACGACAAGAGCGTGCTGCGCGGCGTGCAGGCCATGTTGCGGGCCATTCCCGGCTTCACGCCGCCGACCATCTCGCTGACGCTGGACGGGCGCAGGTATCCCGACGACG
>JAQBPF010000035.1 GCA_028287665.1 Deinococcus sp.
CCGAGCTGCTGGACCGCTGGTGTGCCCGCCCCGAATCTGACTCCTACCGCTTGCACATCTGGACCACCCTTCCCGACGCCTACCTGGACCGCGCCGCCGACCTGATGGGTGTGATGAACAGTGCCCCCAAAGGCGACCTGGACGTAGACGACTGGACGATTACACCCGAGATGATCCGGGGGTGGGAAACGATGATGGCCAAAGAGGGCGAGGTGTGCCTGACCCTGGCTGCTGAAGACCTGGCCACGGGCACGCTGGCCGGATACACCCAACTGTTCTGGCATCCCCAGCGGGCCAGCATCGGCTATCAGGGGGCAACTGCCGTGCGGCCAGAGTACCAGGGCGCAGGCCTGGGCAAATGGCTGAAGGCCGCCGCTCTGCGCGAGTTGCCCACCTTCTGCCCCGGCACGCGCTTTATTCGCACCAACAACGCCAATGTGAACGCCGCCATGCTCGCCATCAACGTGCAGATGGGCTTTTTGCCCTACGCCGCCGTGACGGAGTGGCAGATCAAGCTGGACTGAGACCAACTTATGGTGATTCGCGGGCGTCATCCGACTGGCAAAGCTGCACAGCAGAGGCGGGCTGGGAGCGATGGACGACCCTATCGGTGCCTCTACAGATATTTGGGAATCAGAGCAGGCTCATATGAGTTCCAGCTTCAATTTCCCGGTTGAGTCTTCTCGAAGCGCAGGCGTGCGCCGCACTGGACAAATCCCGCGCGGCGGATATTCCGTTCGCTGTCCGAACCAGGCGTGACGCATACGCTGGCAAACTCTGCCCCTTGCCGTGCGGCCAGATGCAGGCGGGCGGCCAGGAGCGCCGATTGCACGCCCCGGTTGCGCTGCTGGGGCAAGGTGGCTCCGCTGAAGAACATCGCCACGCCCAGTTCTGTTCCCATCAGGCCTACGCCCGCAGGCTGATCGTCCAGCCAGGCCATCACCCGTGTGATGTGGGGCAGCTCCGCATTGACCCGCATGATGGCCTTACTTCCCGGCCCGAAGGCGGAGGACGCCACATCTGCCCACAGTTCTGGTGCCGCGTCCTGCACGGTCAGGGGAGACAGTTGCGGTAACGGTTGGAGCGGGTGCAGATACACATGCAGCACTTGAGTCAACACAAAGCCTGCCCCGGCCAGGGCGGCCAGTGTTTCTGTATCCACGTTGCTGAACGCCTGCACACTGGCCTGCACACCCTGCGACTTGAAAAAGCTGGCGGTGGCCCGCAACTCCTCGGCGGTCGGTGGTCGGTCTGGCGCGAGGGTCGCTATGTTCACTGGCAACGCTGCCCCCGAAAAGACGGCGGTGACCGGGCCAAAGCTGGCCTGAGCCTGGGCATAGGCCAGCAGTCCCTGAGCTTCCGCCTGGGCGATTCGGGCCAACTCATGTTTCAGCACAGGCCGTTGCTCAGAGGTCATGGCCTCAGCATAGGGGTCTCAGCGTGCCTAATTCCGCTTGGAGGATGCTCAGGCGTCCGGGTCAGCGTTCCACTCGGTCAGGCTGTAGGCGGTCAGAACCGTTGCCACCAGCCCCGCAAAATAGGCTTTTTCTCTGGTGCCGCTCAGGCCGCCCAGCAGGGCAGGCAGCGCGAGCAGGGCCGGGGCGCTCGCCAGTTCGATCTTGCCGTGAACCGGAAAAGGGATGGTGCGACGCAAGCCCAGCGGAAAATCGGTCAGCGCCGTGACGACCAGATATGTCCCGGCAAACAGGGCCGAGGTGCGGCGGGCGGCAGGACTCAGGCCCAGCAGGGGAGGCGCGGCCAGCATCAGGGCGCAGGAGGCGTAATCGACAATTCCGTGGCGGCGCGGCGTGAGGGGTTTCATGCATCTCAGCATCCTGGGGTTGGTTCAAGGCCAGATGGCGGTTGGCTAAAAGGGTCTTGAGGGCAAACAGCTGCCAACGTCATCAAGCATGGAGTCAACACAAAACCCCTGACCTGAAGCCGGGGGTTTGTGGTTTAACTGTGGCGCACTCGACTGAAGTCGAACCAGTGGCCTGCAGCACGAATAGCTCAAACACTTTTTGAGTGGGAAAAACCTCAACAGTGACGTGCAGTCAGCATTACAAATTGTATTGGCCGAATGACAGAAAGGGGAGCTGGCAACCACTTTTTGCCACAAATCCCATCAGGGTAAGTCCAGTGGCAGCCATCAAGATCTAAGTTGGCTGAAGTATTACGGCCATGTGCAAGGATCACAAGCAGCTCCAACTTCAGCCTGTGAAGCGGTTTACGGCAACGCCTCAACAGATCGCAAAATAACTGCAACGTCCCGGACAACTTTTTTATCGCGAACTTCATACATCTGAAATTCGAAAACGAGTTGTCCGGTGGCGGTCATTCGCGATAAGCGAAGAAAGGCTTCCCGGTCGTTCTGGAGATCGCGGGGCGAGTTTGACAATTGCCAGACGTAGCCCACACGGGCTCCCAAAAGATCTGGGGCCCCAATCGTTACGGGGCGTTGTCCACCGGCCGTGCCGACTCGGGTGGCGACGTGAAACGTCCCACCGGAACGGGGCTGAAAGGAAAGACCACTCAATTCGTCTGGAGCGGCACTCCCCCGCACGTAGACCTTGCCCGCCGAGCCTTTGGGTTCAAAGAGGATCAGGTCGCCAAACCCCAGCGACTTCACCACATAAATGGGCTGCTGAAGTCGTTCGTATTCCTGAGCCGTGACGCCAAAGCGAGCGTCGTAAGCCATGAATTGCCCCGCTGGTGTCGCCTTGAACAGGGCGACATACCAGTCGGGCTGATTTTGAACTGCTTGTTGAAGCCGCTGATTGATAGCCCGTAACTCGGGTATCAAGCTGACCTCCAGCCTCTCGACGGCCACCGTGCGGGGAGTCAGAAGAGAGGAAAGGGCTGGAGCAGGTGGGGTCACCTGAGCCAGAGCGTTGCAGGCCAGCAGCAAAGCAACGGAGAGCAGGCGGCGGGACATTGCGTTCAGAGTAGCGGGTAAACCAAGCAACTGGGCCAACATTCATTCCGCGCCCCTGCGCGCAAGCCAAGGCCGGAGCTTCAAATGCCCCCTTTCAGTGGAATGCGCCCAGCGCAGAAACGAGGCGTGGAGTACCCCTAATTCCGGGCCTTTTTTCCTATTGCACCGCTACTGCACCAAAGAGCAGAAAACCCC
>JAQBPF010000050.1 GCA_028287665.1 Deinococcus sp.
TTGCCCGCAATGGCAATCGTGACCTCGCGCTGAGGGTGCTTGATGACGCGCACGGCGTTTTGCCATACGCCGAGATTGGGGTGCGTGCGCTCCAAGCCCAGCAGGTCTTCTACCGCCTTGCCAAGACCCTGTTCTTCCAGCGCCAGCGGCACTTCGTACACGTGGTTCACGTCGTAGCTGGAAAACACCCGGTTCTCGCGCACGCTGGTAAACAGCGCAATTTTGCGGGTGATGTCGGACGGCAGTTTTTCCTTGCTGCGGACCATCACGATATCGGGGCTGATGCCCACGCTCCGCAGGGTCGCCACGCTGTGCTGCGTCGGCTTGGTCTTAAATTCGTTGGACGTACCGAGGTAGGGCACCAACGTCAGGTGCAGATAGAGCACCTTGTCGTCGCCCTCATCGAAGCGGAACTGACGAATCGCTTCCAAGAACGGCAGACTTTCGATGTCGCCCACCGTGCCGCCCACTTCGATCAGTACGATTTCCGCGCCTGCATTCTCGCCCGCTGCCCGAATCCGGCGCTTGATCTCATCGGTGACGTGCGGAATGACCTGTACCGTCTGAGACAGGTAATCTCCGGCCCGCTCGCGGCGAATGACCTCCAGATACACCTGCCCCGTGGTGATATTGCTGCCTACCGGAATATCGAGATCCAGAAAGCGCTCGTAGTTGCCGATATCGAGATCGGTTTCTGCGCCGCTGGCGGTCACGAAAACCTCGCCGTGTTCGTAGGGGCGCATGGTGCCCGCGTCGATGTTGATGTAAGGGTCAATTTTGACTGCCGTGACCTTGTAGCCGCGTGCCCGCAGGAGTGCCCCAAGCGAAGCGCTGGCCACGCCTTTTCCCAGACTGCTGACTACGCCGCCCGTCACAAATATGTATCGCATGTACTCTCCAAGCGCCGCCCCCACCAACCGGAGATCGGGGGCCAAAGGGAAGGAAACAACAAAAAACCGGGGCGCTTGGCCTCCGGGATTTCAGGTTAGCACGCCCGGTGCATCAAGGTAAGGCCAAGAGAAGTCAGGGGGCCAAGCTGCCTAGGTTGCGCGGAAACACCGTGACGGGCCGGACCGTGTCTGCGGCAGGGGTCGTGGCAGTTCGTCCGGGCAAGCGCAGCACACTGCCGCGCAATTGCCGCGACACCGCAAAGTTCAGGGTCACCGACACTGCTCCGGCAGTCTGAACGGTGGCTGGGGCTGGAGCATCCTGCTGAACAAACAACGCTGGTGTGCCCGCCAGAGCCAGTGCAGCAGGTTGGAGATAATCAAGGAGCAAGCGGCCTGATTGCCCTGAACTCGGCGGACTATAGGGCGAGGCCAGAGCAGACAGTAGAGGCGGTGTGGTGTAGCTGGAGCGGTATTCGGCTAGGACCCACCGGTCGCCATTCTGTGGGTCCTGCCCCGGATTGTTGAAGGAAGTCGCGCTGCTGACCCAGCCACTGCGGGTCAGGGGATAATAGGCATAAAACTTATAACACCCATTCTCATTCGAAGAGCAGGGCTGCGTTGTGTCTTCGGGCGGTTTGATGAACGCCACCACAGGAGCCGCCTGAGCACCCACCTGCCAAGCCCCCGCCACTGGACGTTTGGTGCTGTAGCCGGTGCCCAGGTTGAGGGCTGTTCCTCGGGGAAACACGTAGACCGCTTCACGCAATTGCGCGGCCAGGTAATTTTGTGCCGTTTGCATCTCAGACAGCAACTCGTTGCGGGTTTGCAACTCAGAAGCAGTTTTTGTCGAGGAGGTAAACAGGTTGAAGGCGGCGGCCAGAACAATCGCCGCCAGACCCATGCCGATCAACAGTTCGATGAGGGTCACGCCCTGAAGATGGCGCTCCTGCACACGCACAGGCTCTGTCATGGCGTGACCACGGCAAGACTTGGACGGGCCACGTCAATACTCAGGTTGGAAACGGCTTTTCCTACCCTCACCGTCACATCGATGCGGCGCAGAGGCGGATTATCGGCGGGAGTGCCGCAGGTCGTCTGGAGAACGCCGGTGGACACGACGTTTCCTTGAAGGTCAAGGCTCTTGATATTGACCTCGACTGGTGGGGTCATGACGGGCAACGGAACCACGACGCAGGCCTGGCTGTAGCGTGCTCCGTTCAGCCACTCACCCCGAACACCTTCCAGAATACGCTGGGCTGTTTGGGTGGCGCTGATCTGCTGATCGCTGCGCCGGGTCAGGCTGAACAGGCCGGTGAGGGGAGTAATAATCACCAGCACAATAATGCTGAGCAACATGATACTGACCAGCACCTCAATAATGGTAAACCCTGCCTGATGCAGAGTGGCTGGCCTGGGGCGCACAACCTGCCCACTGGGCCACTGTGCACGCTGTTCAGTTCCGTGACGCACTGAGAATCACCTTGCCCGTAACGCCGACGATCTTGATATACAGGGAAGGCACCTGAGCCACGCGGCTCCGTACCTCCCAGGTCAACCCAACCGTGTCGAGGGTCCCGAAAGGTGGCCGGTAGATCACGCTCAGTCCATTGGTGGAACTCATCGCCCACAGCGTGACGCCGTTGCCCAGAGTCCGGGCCTGCAGGGCACCGGGGCGAATCTGCGCCGTGTAGCTCCCTGTTCCGTTGGTGATCGTGACCGGGCTGATCAGACCAGTCTTCTGGGCATTCACACGGGCCAGCCGCAGATCGGCCATCACCTCAGCAGCTGCATTCCGAACCTCGGTGCGGCGCAAATTTCCGAGAAGGCTAAAACCTAACACACCGGAAAGAATTCCGATAATGGCAATGACCACCAACAGTTCCATCAAGGTAAAGCCGGACTGGACGCGGTTGGCGCTCTGCCTCATGGCGTGCCACCGACTTGGCCAGTACTGATCATGTCACCGCTCAGCCGGATTCCTGACAGCGGCGTACTGACCATCGCGTCATTCACCATTTTTTCGGTTCTGAGGCCCACAGTCCAGCGGCGTTCGGTGGGAAAAGAAGGAGGCGCTATTCCATCGTTCATGCGGGGGTCGTACACAAAATTACGCCCATAGCCCTGGCCACCAGTGAGGCCGAAAGCACCGTAGTAGTTTTCGATGACGCCACCCAGGAGCTGAATATTACCCAGTTCAAAATTGCTTGTATTCACCGGTTTGTCATGACCACGCACCCGCACCGCGCCCTGGCTGGCCATCAACACGGCCTGAATCCGGGCATTGGCAGGCAAAGAGGCGCAGGTCCCGAATCCCAGCGGACAGGAGGCGGGGCTCACCAGTTCGATGTCTCCAGCAGAGGAGTAGATCCCCAGCATGTTGCGGGCGTTGAGGTTATTGCAGGCAGCGGGCGTCACCGTTCCGTCGGAGTTGCGAACATGCTCGCCCGTGCACGGCGGACTGGCATAGGTCAGGCTACTGGTCACAGCCACTTTACCCGGAGTGGCCAGAGTCAGGGCCGCAAAGGCCGCAATACTGGGCTCTGACGGGACGGTGTCTGCAGCTGGCCCACCGTTGAGGTGCTGAACATCGCCCGTCACAGAGATCACACCATTAAATAAGGCTCCGGCTGCCGTGCTGTTGGTATTGACGACAATGGCACCGAGCAGATCACGTTTGGCGGGCTGCCAGCTGCCGTCCTGAACCTGAATCAGCAACTTTTTGTCCGCCCCATAGGCCAACTGGGTGGTCTTGCCATCCTGGGTATACCGGATCAGCTGACGGGCCTGCCCCAGGACCTGAGCCTGACGAAGCTGAAGTTCAGACACCTCGCCCGTGAGTGCCAGACCGAGCGTTGTTGCCGCGCTCTGCTGTTCCTCGTTGTTGGTGGGCAGTTCGACATATCCCTGGTCCCAGGTCACGCTGTTGGCGAACTGTGGGGCGCCGCACTGGCCGTCCGCGCTACATACCAAAGGAGCATCGACCGAGTTGAATCTGGCCTGAGGCGTCAGGAGGGTATTATTTCCAAAAAAAGCTCCTGGCTGGCGCTCCTGGATACAGTTGGCTGCCCCAGCGACCAGACCGATACCAGACTGAGGACACCCCGCAGAACTCACGCTGCCCCCAAACCAGGGCTTTCCTTCAAAGAGGAAATGCTGATTGGTATGCACCGGGCCACTAAACATGGTGCGGTCCGTAAAGGTCACGCGCTTGTTGATCTCCTCGTCGCCGGCGGTGGCGAAATGATGGTTGGTAAAGAGCGCGTAACGGGAAAACGGTTGCCGAGAGACCAGCAAGAAATTTTCAGATTGGGCAGCGCGGGCCTGAATGTTCTGACTGCTGTTGCCTGCCAGGCCTTTCACCTGCAAATCAGGGACCTTGAAATAAAAGAGTTAGGTGTTCTCCAGGGTGCGTTCGACCCGCAGGGGTTGCATGCCGAATTTAGCCGTGTAGGTCGCGTCCTGTCCGCCGGTATACAGCGTTCCCTGTTGCCCCGAAAACAGATTCGACCAATATTGAGAACGGATGGTTGCCGTGGCCTCGGGAATGCCTTCTGTACCGAAAGCGGCTTCTCCCATGGCACGGACCAACAGTTGCGTGCGCCCATTGATGCCCGTGGCCACACGTCCCAGACCTTGAGTAGGGGTGAAGCTGCAGAGGTCGGCTTTGCCGCTAAACACAGGCAGGCTCGGCAGGGCGCACATGGCCGCCATATCCGCCTCCACTGAACTGTTGAGCACCGTGGTGTCGAGGGCAGAGACCTGAAGCAGCCTGGACATCAGGTCCAGTTGGGATTGCACCCGCGAAACGCCTGATTCTGCGGCGTACCGGGCCTGCAAAATAGTTTGTTGATCCGCACTCGATCGGCGGGCCGAGACCGTGACCTGTGCAGTCAGCACCATCGTCATAGCCAAGACCAGCATGACCATTAGGAGCGACACGAGCAACGTCGCACCTTGAGTTCGGAGAGATTTCTGCATACATGAACAGTATGAAGAATAAATGTTAAAAATCTCACCCCCTTTTTGGGGGAACTTGAGAAATTCGACATTTGCGGGGGGTGAGGCCGGGGTTAGGACCGGATGAGCCAGTCAGTTCCATCGGCCAGTAGGCTGCTGTCTGAAAGCTTAAGAGCGCCTGGGGAATTCAGTGAGGGCTCTAGATTCGGTACGGAGGCGTGCACCCGGAGAGAGGCTCAGCGCGCCTTGACCCGCTCCAACAGCGCCGTATAGCGTTCTTCGCGCTGACGGGTCGCGGCCTTTTGCCAGGCCGACGCCGTACCCGCTGCATAAAACCGTTCGCGGGCACGGGTCAGGGCGGTATAGACCAGATTGCGGCTGAGCATGGGCATGTGCGCCTCGTGCAGCACGCCCAACACGGTGTGCCACTCGCTGCCCTGCGCCCGGTGAACCGTGAGGGCATAGCCCAGTTGCAGGTTAAACAGTTCCGCGCCCGCCAGTTCCACGATATTGCCGTCGAAATCCACGGTCAGGCGGCCTCCCTCGGCTTTCAGGGCGGTGCCAACAGTGCCGTTGAACACTTCGTTGGTGTAGTCGTTTTTGGTCTGCACCACCATGTCGCCGGGCCGGGCCTCGCCTTCGGCAATACGAAGTCCACCCTCACCAGGATTGAACAGGCTCTGGAGTTGCTGATTCAGCATGTCCACGCCCAACTGCCCCATACAAATGGGCCTCAGCACCAGCACCTGACCGGGGCCGCCCAGTTCGCGCACCATCAGGGCCACGCGGCGGGCACCGCCATCGGTATCGGTGAGGGTC
>JAQBPF010000186.1 GCA_028287665.1 Deinococcus sp.
GTCGAAGTACGCGCTTTCTGAGTCGAATTGCAGGTTGTCGGTGTAGGCGGCCCGTACCACCCGCGCCACGCCTGCCACGCCGTTGGGTTTGGCGTTGGAGTGGTAAAACAGGCACAGGTCGCCCGCCTCCATCTGCCGCAAATAGTTGCGGGCCAGATAATTCCGGACGCCATTCCACGGCTCCCTGCCCACCCGCACCAGATCGGGGTAGCCGAACACGTCGGGTTCAGATTTCAGAAGCCAGTAGAGCATGGGAATTAGGGTAGCGTTTAAGGCTGGAGCTTAACGCCCTGAAGCCCCGGTGCCTTCTCCCACTTTATTTTTTACTGTGCCGTCCTAGAATCAGCCTGTGCGATTCTCGCCGTGGTTACCCGTTTTATTAATTCTTGCGCTCGGTGCCTATCTGCTGCCAGAGCAGGCCAGCGAGCCTGTGCTCTCTGCGCCGCCTGCTCAGACCAGTACGCTGCCCAACCAGTTGCCCGAAACCACCCGTGCCCTGTTTGAAAAGCTGCGCCCAGCCACGGTGCGCGTCGAAAGCGTGAACGCTGCCCGCAATACGGCGGGCCTCGGCACCGGGTTTTTTATCAGTGAAACGGGGCAGGTACTGACGGCCTACCACGTGGTCGCAGAAGGCCAACTGTTCCAGATCAGTACCCTGTCGGGGCGCTCCTATCCGGCCAGGGTCACCGCCTTTGATGCCGCTGCTGATGTGGCGCTGCTCCAGGTGCAGGGGCGCGGGCCGTTTCCGGCCTATAACCTCGCCACCCGTCCGCCGCGTGTGGGCGAAACGGTGCTGGCCATTGGCAACAGCGGCGGAGACTTTCTGCAACCACGCCGGGGCCGCCTGCTGCGCCTGAATGCCGATGCAGGCCGGGCAGACTTTCCCCAGGGCACGCTGGAAATGACCGCGCCCCTGGCTCCCGGCGACAGCGGCGGCCCGATCATAGACGGCAACGGGCAGGCCATCGGCGTCATCAGCTATATCCGGGTGGATACCAGCGGCCAGACGCGCACCAGTTACGCCGTGCCCGTGACCGAAGGCAACGACCTGATCGCGGCACTGCGGACGGGCGTCAAGCGCGATACCCCAGTGGTGGGCCTGGTCTTCGATTCCACCCACAGCGGCCAGACGAATCCCCCCGGCGCAGTGGTGGCCCGCGTGGCCAAAGGCAGCCCCGCCGCCCGCGCTGGGTTGCAGGGAGCCAGTCTGGATGCCAATCAGAATCTCGCCAGCATCGGAGACGTGATCCTGAGTGTGAACGGCGTGCGGACCCGCGACGCCGACGAGGTCATCAACCAGATTCGCCGTGCCCAGATTGGCGACACGATCACGCTGGGCTACCAACGCGGCGAGGAACGCCGGGAAGCGCAAATTACGTTGGCGGCGCGGCGCAGTGTGCCGGACCTGGATCAATAAAAGACCAGGCCGCACGCCCGACACCGGAGCCAAAGCTAAGGCTTCCGTCACGTCGCTCAAATGCCCGTAACATCCCTCCAGCGCAAAATAAAGAGATGTCACGTGCCTTTGTCAAGGAAGACAGCGGGGAACGTTGGACGCCCCCGGCTGCCCCTGCTCAGTACCGAATCGTCTTGCCCACCGATCATGGCCCCGAGGTGCTGCGCGAAACCGATGACCTGTTGACGGCCTTGCAGCGCCTTCAGGCGGGCCTGGAAGTGCGGGACCGTCAGGGTGTCCTGATCGCCAGAGGTTGAGCGCTGTTGACTCTCCTGATCACCACTCGCCTTCCACTGTTATCCGCACCGCTCCTGCCAGACTTTGACCGGGCAGGAGCGTTTTCATATCGGTGCCGCCAATGCCCTGCGCGGCCAGATTGAAGGCGTCGGTGGCGTGAGATACGGGTTCCAGGGCGAGGCTGCCGTCCGGGGCCGTGAACACCACCAAATGTGAAAACACATTGTCGGCCGTGAGGATCAGGGCGCGGGGGTTACCCTCTTCTGGCTGCCAGTCGAGGCGGGCGATCCCGTCCCAGGAGGTATACACGCGGTCGATGGTCTGTGCGCCGACCCCGCGAGAGATGCGGTAATCCTCGTCAGGATGCACGGGCCTCGCGCCGCCCAGGGGCAGATTGCGCCCATCGGTGTCGTAGGTCAGCGCTCCGCCGAAGGTCAGCAGCGGGTCCAGGCCGTCGTGCAGGCGGGCAAAGTAAGGGTGCAGGCCCAGGCCAGCGGGCATCTCGGCAGTGGGCAACGGGCGGGCATCCTGGTTGGTCAGGGTCACGCTGATATCCAGATGCGGGCCGTGCAGGCGGTATTCCACGCGCCCAGAAAAAGCCCAGGGCCAGTTCAGATCGGTCACGTCCCAGCTGTCAAAATCACAGATCAGGTGTGAGTCGCTGGCCCGCGTCACTGTCCACGGGCGGTTTCTGACGTCGCCGTGCTGCACCAGACCGTCTTTGGTGTTGGGCCTGAGCTGCACGTCCTGTCCTGCAAACTCGAAGTGCGCGTCGCGGATGCGGTTGCTGTAGGGCAGCAGCGTAAAGCAGGCGCACTGGCTGCTGGTCTGCACCTGTTCCAGCGCCACCGGGCGCATCACGGGGCGGCCCGAGGCGGCGCGCAGATTCAGGATGCTGGCCCCCATACCGGGCAGGATCTCCAGCGTCAGGGCGGGGCTGGAAATGGTTTCGACCTGCCAGGCGGTGGACGCTGTCACTTCTCACTCCGTTCGCGGTTTCTGGTCGCCTCATACAGCAAAATGCCCGCTGCCACCGACGCATTCAGACTCTGCACGCGCCCACTGGTCGGAATCTTGACCAACACGTCGCACTTTTCGCGCACCAGACGGCGCAGGCCTTCTCCTTCAGCCCCGATCACCAGCGCCAGTTTGCCCGAAAAATCGGTGCGGCCAATGTCCTGCGCGGCCTCGCCTGCTGCGCCGTACACCCACACGTTGTCTTCCTTGAGGGCGTCTATAAAGCGGGGCAGGTTTTTGGTCTGCGCCACCGGCAAATAAGCCACCGCGCCCGCCGCTGTTTTGGCGACCACAGGCGACAGCGGTGCGCTGCGGCGTTCTTCTACAACCACGCCGTGTGCGCCCAGCACTTCTGCCGAACGGATGATGGCCCCAAAGTTGCGCGGGTCGGTAATGCCGTCCAGCAGCACGATCAGCAGCGGCTCGCCCCGTGCTTCAGCCCGCTCGAAAATCTCGTCCACGCTGGCCCATTTCAGGTCTTCAACCTCAGCCACCACACCCTGATGCTGCGTCGTGCCCACCATCTGGTCCATCTCTATGCGCGAGGTAAAGCGCACCAGTACGTCCAATTCCTTGAGTTCCCTGATAAACGATTCTTCTACGCCCCGCGCCACCAACACCTCGGCAACGCGCCCATCTGCGATGGCTTCCAGCACCGGATTCCGCCCGTACAGCAACATGGGCGTAGTTTAGGGCACACGGGCTGGGCGCTCCTTCATTCCGGTTCACCCTTTGTCCCGCCCACCCCGGCCTAGAATGCGGGCATGACCGATCTTTCTCCCGCCTCCAACTCTGCCCAGCCCGTGCGGGGCGAAGTGCAGCGCGACGTGCTGGTGCGCTGGCTGAATGAATACCTGCAGGTGGGCGCATTGCCCGACCCCAGCATGAACGGCCTGCAGATCGAGGGCACCGACGTGATCCGGCGCGTGGCCGCCAGCGTGGACACCAGCGCCCGCTCCTTGCAGGAAGCCGCCGACAGTGGCGCAGATATCCTCCTGGTGCACCACGGGCTGTTCTGGGGCGAGCCGCTGCCGATTACCGGGCCGCACCGCCTGCGCGTCCGCACGGCCCTGATGGCTGATCTGAACCTTTACGCCGCCCACATTCCGCTGGACGCCCACCCCGAAGTGGGCAACAACGCGATGATGGCCCGCGCCCTGACCCTGCAAAACACGGAGCCGTTTGGCGACTGGCAGGGCCACAAGATCGGGCTGGCCGGAGAATTGCCGTTTGTGCAGAGCCTTCAGGACTTTGCCGACCGGGTACAGAAGCTGACCGGAGAAATCTGTCTGGTACACGGCGGCGGCATTCCGCACGTCCACCGCCTCGGCATCGTCAGTGGCAGCGGCGCGGGCGCAGTGGCCGAAGCCGCCGCGATGGGCCTCGATACCCTGCTGACCGGAGAACCCGAACACAAGCACTTTCACGACGCCTTTGAATACGGCGTGAACGTGGTCTACGCCGGACATTACGAAACAGAAGTCTTCGGCGTGCGTGCGCTGGCGGCCCGTCTGGAGGATGAATTCGGCCTGCCCTGGCAATTCCTGCACCTCCCCACCGGTCTGTGAAGGAGGCTGGGAGCCGGGGCCTGTTCATCACCTTCGAGGGGCCGGAAGGTGCGGGAAAAACCACCCAGATTGCGCGGTTGGTGGAGCAGTTGTCGGGTGCGGGCGTGGCGCACGTCGTGACCCGCGAACCGGGCGGCACGCCGCTGGGCACGCGGGTTCGGCAGGTGGTGCTGCTCGAGCCTGATCTACAGGTAGACCCTCTGCCCGAATTTCTGCTGTATTCGGCCAGCCGCGCCCAACTGGTGGGGCAGGTGATCCGGCCTGCGCTGGAGTGCGGCGAGGTGGTCGTCTGTGACCGCTACGCCGATTCCAGCCTCGCTTATCAGGGGGCGGGGCGTGGGTTGGATGCGGGCCTGCTGACCCAGATCACGCAGGCAGCCACTGGTGGCCTCAAACCCGATCTGACATTCCTGCTTGACCTCGACCCCGCCGTGGGGCTGGCCCGCGCCGCCACCCGCGGCGAACCTGACCGACTGGAACGTGCCGATCTGGGCTTCCAC
>JAQBPF010000083.1 GCA_028287665.1 Deinococcus sp.
TATGCAGTATGGATTTCTTTCCTGATCAAGTATCCTTTAGATCCAATAAGGATGATCCAGCCAATAAAGTTAAGTTGTATCAGGCCGCTCAAATTTGAATTTGAATTCGAGATATCTAAGCCGTAAAAACAGTAGATCAGACTGATTAAAGACAGAAGAGATAAAAGGTTTAATACATAGTACCAATAGAATACCAAAGTGCTACTTATAAGCGAAAAAACTATAGTGGCGTAGAGCCACATCATGCTTTCTAGGAGACCTAAGGAAAAGTCATTTCCTTTTGAGAAAAACATGAGTGCAATAAGCTTTACGACGAGAAAGAATCCGCCTCCAAATAACATGAACATATGGGGAAATTCGCTATGAGGATATAGGCGAACACCACACCAAGCCAATAAAAACCACAAGGTTATAAATGAGTAGAGTGATGTGTTATAGGCATGGTAGCTTAGACCATCATTCGTTAACACAAGAGTAGCGATGGAAAGAAGGCAGATAACGGGCAAGATGACCGTCATGGCAAATCGTCTAGCACGAGCTAAACTATCGAGCAGAGCTGGTTGCGTTTGCCTCACGCGGTCTGGCATCCTGACAAGTATAACTGAGCGTGGCAGTCATTTATGGATATTTGCCTGCTTGGAGTAACCCCGGACACTCGCCCCGGCCCCTTGAGACTATAGTCCGGGCAATATGGCGGAAACTATCAACCAGTGGGCGGTTATTACTATCGTCCTGAGCGGCATCGCGCTGTGCTTCGGCGTGTTCTTTATTCGCAACCACAACCGCGAGGCGCATATGCGGGCCATGGTTCTGGCCAGCTCTCTGGCGACCCTTTTTCTGGTGCTGTATCTGACCCGCCTGGGCCTGGGCTACGAGAAAAAATACGCGGGGCCTGACGAGTGGCGCACCGCCTACTTTGTTCTCCTGATCAGCCATATCATTCTGGCCGCGCTCAATCTGCCCCTGGCCCTCGGCGCCCTCTGGAATGCCTACAACGGACTGAAAGCGGCGGGCAATCTGGGCAACATAGACGCTCCTGCCGCCCGCAAATTTTTTAACCGCCACCGGGCCTGGGTGCGCTGGACGGTGCCCGTGTGGCTGTATGTGGCGGTCACGGGTTGGATCATTTACTTGGTGCTGGGGCGCTACGGCGAGATCGTGAAGGGCTAGGCGGGCGGCTCAGCGGCCATACAGTTATAGGGGCTCAGTCTCAGGGTCTAAACATCGAGGGTCTGGCGGGCTGGGGCGGGGGCGATGTGGTGTGCAGCAGCCTCCCGCCCCCGCTTTTACCTGTGCTCAGACCCTTGGCCCTTAGACAGCCTTTTGCCCCCATCCTGCCCCCGCTTGCCCTGCTAACGTAGCCCCATGAAACGCAGCGTGCCCGAACTGATGACCGCCGCCGAACCGCTGGTGATGGTCACGGCCTACGATTATCCCGGCGGCATCCACGCCGAGCGGGGCGGGGCCGACCTGATTCTGGTGGGAGACAGTTTGGGCAACGTGGTGCTGGGCTACGACTCTACCGCCCCTGTGACCCTGAACGACATGATTCACCACGCCCGCGCCGTGCGCCGTGGAGCGCGTGACACCTTTCTGGTCGTCGATCTGCCGTTTGGCACCTACCACACCGGAGTCACCGACGCGATGCGGGCCGCTGTGCGCGTGATTCAGGAAACGGGGGCCGACGCCGTGAAGATGGAAGGGGCCACCCCCGAAGTGCTGGACGTGGTGCGCGTGCTTTCTCGCAACGGAATTCCCGTGATGGGCCATGTGGGCCTGATGCCCCAGACCGCCACCGCGCAGGGCGGCCTGAAGGTGCAGGGCAAAGATGAGGAGAGCGCCCGCCGCACGGTAGAAGGCGCGCAGGCCCTGCAAGACGCCGGAGCCTTTGCGGTGGTGCTGGAAGCCATCCCCGCACGCCTGGCCCGTCTGATCACCGAACGCCTGACCGTGCCCACCATCGGCATCGGCGCGGGCGTGTACTGCAAGGGTCAGGTGCTGGTGTACCACGACCTGCTGGGTCTGTACGAGGGAGAAGAGAAGAAGCTTGCCAAACGCTATGCCGAGCTGGGCCGGGACGCCCGCGAAGCGATTGCCGCCTACGCCGCTGAAGTCCGGGCCGGGCAATTCCCGACCAAAGAGCAGAGCTTCGTGATGAAGGATGACGTGCTGGGCAAGCTGTACTGAGGGCAGTAGGAAGTGAGTTGTAGGACGGCCTGAAAGCAGTTCTCCCACCCCATCAGACCCCGCAGCCCCATTCCAGCACCTTGGCCATTCCCCCAGTTCCCGCGCTGCTCTGCCAGACCGCCGTGCCTTCTCCCTCATGCACGTAGTCGTCGACCAGCACTTCCATCCGTCCGTCGCCGTTCAGGTCGGCCACTGCGCCGATTCGTTGGGTCAGCACGCTGGGAAAGGCGTCGGCGGCTGGAGACGTTTTGAAGAGGCGTTCGCCCAGCACACTGGTTCTGACGCCGCCGGGCAGCGATTCACGCACCAGCACCAGCGAGTATTGCCCCGCTCTTTCGGCATACAGGGTGGTCATGATGCCGTCTGAAAAGGTCACCGGATCGCTGGCCGCCACCATCAGAATGTCATCGCGGCCATTGCCGTCCAAGTCGGTGCGGAGCAGTTGCACGAGGCGCGGCGCGGCACTCAGCCCGCGTTTTTTCAGCTCGGCGGCCACAATGGCAAGGTAAGGGGCGCTGTTCAGCGGGAGGGCCGTAATGCGGCGCGGCACCGGATTCCACGGCGCACTGAGGGCGTGGGCCGGAAACACAGTTTTGACGGTGGTCAGGAAGCGGGTTTCGCGCACCCAGTCGCAGGGATCGTTGGTTTCGATCCGACCTCCCACGGTGGCCGCGCCCAACTTGCCCGTTGGCCCCAGTACGGTTGCCTTCACTGTGGCTTCAATCTGTTGGCGTGCCAGTGGCCCCAACGATTCGCCGGGCGTCCAGCGGCGGGCGGTGGCGGGGCCGTCCAGAGTGCCCTCTACCGACGCCGTGTTCTCCACCAGCCGGAACAAGATGGCGCGTGGAGCGGTGGTGGGCGGCGTTGCGGCGGGCGTGCCCTGGGCCAGAGCCGAAATGCCCATCAGCGAACTCAGAAGCAGGGTGCGGCGGCGAATATCGGGCATGGCGGAACCTCCGTGGCAGGTGGGCGGAACAGCAGGTGAGCGGAACAGGGGAGATGCCCCATCGTACTGGCCCGGCTGGACGGCACAGCAAAACCCCCGCCGCGCACCACGCCCCATGAAGGGCAGGGTATACGGCAGGGGTCTGGAAAAGGTCAGGACAGTTTAGCTCTGCTCAATTCCAGCGTCCGCCGCGCTGCTGACGGGTTTCCTGCTCTGGCGCGGCGTAGGTTTCTTCGGCGCGGCTCAGTTTCTTGCGGCCATACAGCCCTTCCAGAATAAATTCGGCGGCGCTGACCCGCACGGCGTCGCTGTTGCTGTCGGCAATTTCTACGGCCAGGTCACGCAGGCCGGGTACCTGCGCGGTGGCCTTCATGCCCGCAGCGGGGTCGCCGCCCTGAGGGAAGCGGAACACGTTGCCGTCTTCAAACCACTTTTCCAGATCGCGGGTGTCGGCGCTGGCGTGGCGGCGGGCGTACACGGCTCCGGCAGCTTTGCGGATCACGTCGCGGGCCACCTGATCGGCCCCCTTCATTTCGCCCTCGTATTCCAGTTCCATCTTGCCTGTAATGGCGGGCAGGCCCGCGTACACGTCACTCACGCGCACCACGGGTTGGCCATCTCCGGTCAGGCTGCGGCGTTCGGCGTTGGCGCTCGCCACTTCCATCAGGCTGATGGGGAGGCGCTGAGACACGCCCGACAGTTTGTCCACGCGGCCATCCTCGCGGGCCTGAAACGCGATTTCCTCGATCAGTTCGGCCATGAATCCGGGTACGGTCACGTCTTCGCCGCGCACCGCTTCCTGCTCGGTAATGTTCATGCCGAGGCGCACATCGGTGGGGTAGTGGGTGCGAATTTCGCTGCCGATCCGGTCTTTCAGGGGCGTCACGATTTTGCCGCGTGCCGTGTAGTCTTCCGGGTTGGCGGAAAAGACCAGCATCACGTCGAGTTCCAGGCGGATGGGGTAACCCTTGATCTGCACGTCGCCTTCCTGAAGGATGTTGAACAGCGCAACTTGCACTTTGGGCGCAAGATCGGCCAGTTCGTTCACGGCAAAAATGCCTCTGTTGGCGCGGGGCAGCAGGCCAAAGTGCATGCTTCTCACGTCGCCCAGGCTGGTGCCGAGGCGGGCAGCCTTGATGGGGTCCACGTCACCGATCAGGTCGGCCACCGTTACGTCGGGCGTGGCGAGTTTTTCCACGTAGCGGTCGGCGCGGGGCAGCCAGCGAATCGGCAGGTCCAGCCCGTGCGCTTCCAGCAGGGCGCGGCCTTCTGCGCCCACCGGGTTCAGGGGATCGTCGGGCATCTCCACGCCGGAAATAACCGGAACAAAGTCGTCCATCAGGCCCGTGATGGCCCGCAGGATTCGGCTCTTGGCCTGGCCGCGCAGACCCAGCAAAATAAAGTTCTGGCGGGCCAGCAGCGCGTTCACCAGTTGGGGAATCACGGTGTCGTCGTAGCCCACCACGCCGGGGAACAGTTCTTCTCCGCTACGCAGTTTCAGCATCAGGTTGCCGCGCACCTCGTCGTGCACGGTGCGGCGCACCCCATCAAAAGGCGTGCGCCCCTGAAACGCGGGCATCTGAAGCAGTTCTTTGAGGGTCTGGGCGTGGATTTGTTCTGCTGTGCCTGCCGTCGTCTGGGGTGCAGTCATGTTGGGGGGAAGGTATCACGCACCCCCGGCCCGGAATGTGCGGCTTGCTGGAGAATCGGGCCCTGTGGCTCAGGCTGTGTCGCTGCAGCTCAGGAGGCCGTGTCGCTTACGAGGTTGAGGCAGACGACGAAGCCGCACTGCTGCTGGCCTGCGCCTGATGGTCTTCGAGGGCTTTATAGGCGCATATGGCGCTCAGGGCGGCCAACAGGACCGGAGCCGTGCCAAAGCTTATCTCCACATCCTTGCCGTCTACCACGCCGCCAATGCGTCCGCTGAGTCTTGTTCCGCTGGCGTGCAGCCGCACATCTTTGCCCATCACCCGCCCCGAAAACCGCCCGTGAATCTGCGAGCCGTCCAGGGTCAAGTCAAGGCTGTCGCCCTCGATTCGCCCGCCCAGACGCACGTCCACGCGGTTGGCCGAGAGTTCGCCGCTGGCATCGAAGCCGTCAATATGCCCGCCGATGCGTCCATCCACGCGCTCACGTTGCACAGTCAGGCGAATATCCTTGCCCTCGAAGCGCCCGCCGATGCGCCCATGCAACTCCGAGCCGTTCCAGTCGGCCTGAACGTCATAGCCCTGGGTCAGGCCGCCAATGCGCCCGCTGATCTGCACTCGGTGTTCAGTCATGGAGGTAGTCTGACACGGCCCCGCAGATTGCTAGCCTCTGTCCATGCTCCGTGCCGCCCTGCCTGCCGACGCTTCCACCCTTGCCCTGCACCGCTTTCCCGCCGAAGCAGACGCGAACGAGCGGCCCACCTATACGGCGTGGGTAGAAACGGCCCTGAAGCAGGGCAAGTATCTGGGCTTCGTCACGGGCTTGGAAAGGGGAGAAGTCATCTCTGGCGCGGGCCTGACTGTGCTGGACTGGGGGCCGACGCGGGGTGATCCACAGCCGTTTCGGGGCCGGATCGTGAATGTCTGGACGCATCTCGATCACCGCAGACAGGGCCACGCCCGCGCCGCTGTGCTGGCCTGCCTTGCCGCCGCCCAGCGCCGGGGGAGCTCGCGCTTCAGCCTGGGCACCACGCCCGAAGCCCGCGCCCTGTACGAATCGTTGGGCTTCCGGGCGGGTGGAGCAGAACTGGGGCTGACACTGGAATAGACCGGA
>JAQBPF010000086.1 GCA_028287665.1 Deinococcus sp.
TGATAAAAGAAGTAAATCTAGTGACCCTTATAGTTCTCACATGCCAGGCGCTCGGGTGCCTGCCTGGCTGGGACCGTCTGGTGAATAGAGGGAGAGGGTAGGGCGCGTGAAATTGCCTTCGCTCTTAGAGACCGGCTCCGGCCCGTTCGTTGTCTTCTGGAAAAGCACGGAAGGTCACCTCCAGTCTGGAATCCACCTGTTTTCCACCTCCTTGAGGTCAGACTGAACAGTTTTTTGCGGGCTGTTCAATCTGAATCCGTATCAGTCACCGTAAGCCGGACTGTGTGCCACCAACTCCGGCACCTGCGGAAGCATCGGCAGCTCTACTGTTTCATGCCCCCGGTTGACGATCTTCCCGCCGCTATAAGCAGCCACGCTGTTCAGCACGCGTTCCCAGGTTATTCGCTGCGCCGCGTGAACGCCCAAGACGTAGGCGATCCGGTCAAAGCGCGAGTTTGTTCGCATCACCGATTCCACTTGCAACACCAGGTGTCCGGCCCGGTGTCCCGGCAGCACCCGAAATTCGGAGGTGCCCGCATCGGGGTGAAGGCGCAGGGTGCGGGCGCGGAAGCCCAGATCGTCTACATGTTCGATGACCACCCGTGCGCGGCGCAGGCCCAGCAGCAAGATCCACAGTCGGTCGCCCTGCGCTATGGGCGGCGCGGCGTGATCCAGCCCCCGGAACCAAGCCAACGCTTTGGGCGCGTGCTGGGGCAGACGGTTGCGCCAATCGGCGGCGATGTCCTGCGGCGAGCGCGTGGCCCCTTCCAGTTCGGCCCAGTAGCGGCGGCGGGTCAGTGGCCCCACACCGTCTGCGGGCGTGCTGGGGCGCAGCGGCTCGGACGGCCCCCGCAGAACGAGGGCGGCCAGCGCCAGGGCAGGCAGGGCGAGCAGAGCAAGGGGGCGAACCATAACAATCTCCAGCGCCAGAAGCGGCGCGATTTGGCACAAGCGGGCTTTTGATGTCTTCCGGCGATACGGAAAGATAACCGTTGCCGTACCACCAAAAGTAGACTCATCCTTAAGTTAATCCAGAGAAAAACGGCAAATTTTTTCGTTTCCTAGAGAGCCGTCGGTATTTATAAAGTTCTGACCAGTCCTTTCTTACGTGCGGCGGCCTCTTGCTGTCTACCTTGACCGAATGTACAAAGGCGTCATTCTTGATATTGATGGAACGCTGGTAGACAGCAACGACGCTCATGCTCGCGCCTGGGTGAAGGCATTTGCAGATGAGAATCTGACCGTTCCCTTTGACAAAGTGCGCCCGTTGATCGGCATGGGCAGCGATCAGATGGTGCCTCGCCTGACCGACATTCAAAAAGACACGCCCACGTTCAAGCGGTTGGGCGAAGGCTGGAAGAAGCATTTTCAGGAAGAAGAAATGCCCCAGCTGAAGGCCCAACCCGGCGTGCGTGCCCTGATAGAGCGCCTGCAAGCGCGTGGCCTGCGCCTGATCGTGGGTACGTCGGCAGATGAGGCGCTGGTGGCCGGTCTGCTCAAGGTGGCGGGCGTACACGACCTGCTGACCGAATACACCACCGCCTCGGATGTCGAATCCTCCAAGCCGGAGCCGGATATCGTGCAGGCGGCGGTGACCAAGCTGGGGCTGACGCCTGCCCAGGTGCTGATGGTGGGCGACACGCCCTTCGATATAGAAAGCGCCCGGAAAGCAGGAGTGGATACGGTGGCCCTGCGCTGCGGCGGCGACACCCGTTTCGAGGGTGCGGCGGCGGTGTACGCCGATCCCCAGGACTGGCTGGAACAATTGGAACAGTCGCCGCTGGGCAGGGTGTAAAGACAACTCAACATCAAAGGCGAGCCGCTGGACAGTCTGATCCGGCGGCTCTCGTTTTAAAAGTTGCAACGGTTCTCTCTGCCGTTTCAGACAGCGGGAGTCAACATCAACCGCCCGCTCTGAAGCTTATGTTAAGGGCTAGGTTGTGCGGCCAACGCCTGAAGCTGTTGCGCGGCGTTCTCGTTGACCAGACCGCCGTGATAGGCCAGCACCGCCCTGGTCGGAAGCTGGGCCAGTTTCCCGATGCTCCGCACGGCTTCGGGCATGTCTGCCGTTCCCTGTGGCCAGGGCAATGTCAGCGTGCCGTCGGCGCTGCCCAGTGCGTCGCCGGAAATCACGACTCCATCGGCCTCCACGAACAGGCTCAGGTGGCCCACCGTATGCCCCGGCGTGTACACCACGCGCACACCGCCTGCGATGTCCAGCCGTTCTCCGTCCTGCAAGACCTGATCAACCCTGGCTTTGGGTGGGTTGTCGAACACGGCCAGCATCTGGGGCGGCATTCCGGCCCGCATTTCCGGCGTGGGCTGTTTCTGGCCCGGCAGGTCGCCCTGCACGTAGGGCAATTCTCCAGCCGAGGTCAGTACCTGTGCGCCAGTGGCCTCCACGATGTCGGGCAGCGAGCCGATATGATCCAGATCATGGTGCGTGATGATGATGCGCTTGATGTCGCTCAGGCCCAGGCCTATCTCACCCAGCGCGGCCTCGATCTTGTCCTTCATCCCGGGAACGCCCGTATCCACCAGCGTCGCCCCCTGCACATCGTCCACGATCAGCGAAACAAACAGGGTCGTGGGGCCGCTGCCCAGCGTGGTGGAAAGAGGAAGGGTGTACACGTGATCGCTGATTTTCATGCGGTCACCCTAACACCGTGCCTGAGTGTTGCTGTATCCAGGCAGACGGCGCTGGGATTGAGATTTGCTTTAGAGGTGCGGCCACTCGCCTTTTCTACGGCGCTAAGCGCGAACGCCCCGCACCACCAACAGTTCGGATTCCAGGCGCGTGGTGCCGTCAGTGGCCTGATTGTGCTCGGTCCAGTGGGCCTCCAGGTCGGCCCGCAGTGCAGCTTGCCCCGCTTCATCCAGCGCCGCAAAGGCCCGGTTGGTGGGGCCATAAAAGTTGCGGAAGAACTCCACCACTTTGGCCGGGTCAAATGGGTAGACGAACGGATAGAGCGTGCGCTCCACGCTGAGTTCACGCAACCCACTGCTCAGCCGCTCGCGCACCACCGCTTCGTCGCCCCACAGCATGGGCGACGGCATCAGCGCAGAAGGCGGAATGTGGCGGCCCATGACCCTGAACATGCCGCCGATAAAGCTGGAAGGAGTCCAGTTGCCCAGCACGATTCGCCCGCCCGGTGTGCAGACCCGCACCAGTTCGGCAGCCACCAGAGTCGGGCGGGGAGCAAACATCGCGCCCACCAGACTGCTGACCACATCGAAGCTGGCGTCGGGATAGGGCAGATCTTCGGCGTCGCCCTCGTCAAACCGGGCGCTCAGGCCTTCGGCTTCGGCGCGGCGGCGGGCCTGCGCGATCAGATTCGAGGCGATGTCCACGCCCGTCGCGTCTGTGCCTTCCCGCGCCGCCGGAATGACCAGTTGACCCGCGCCGCACGCCACATCCAGCAGGCGTTCTCCTGATTTCAGGTTCAGCCCGCGCAAAAACACCAGTGCCCCAGGTTCAAGGTACTGGGCAAACACGCCGTAATCACCGCTTTCCCAGGTGGCCTTCAGGCGGGATTTGAAGGCCTGCATTTCAGAAGCCTGAATCTGTGAAGCCTGAGTGTGTGGACTTTGGGCGTCTGCGCCCTGCTGCTGTGAACCTGAACCCGGCACCGAACCCGTTGCGGTCATAAGCGTGCTCCTTCGCCGCCCACTCGCCTTGCTCCTTACTCTCCAGCGGGCGACCTGCCCGGATGTTAAGCGCCCGCATCACAGCAGTGGTAAGGGGTTCTACGGTAGGGAGCCTGCCATTACGCCTGGGCGTAGGTCAGCCAGGTGGTGTCAGGGAGTACGCTCATGGTGATATGAACCGCTTGCCTGCAAGCACCTGGGTTCTGATAGGCCGCGCTCAGGAGCAGGCGGCCCTGGCGCACGCGGTCAGGCGGGCCCATGAGGGTCAGGGCGGCGTCCTGCTGATTTCGGGGGAGGCGGGGATCGGTAAAACCCAATTGTTGGAAACGGTGATGCGGGCCGAACGCCTTCCAGCTCTGCGCGGGTGGTCCCGACCAACCCACACGGCTGCGCCTTTTGCCCCTGTCGCGTCTCTGTTGCGTGCAGGAATGGCGCTGGCCCCGGGCGTCCTCGACCACGTTCCGCTGGCAGAGCATCTGGCACTCCTCTTGCCCGAACTGGGCGCGGCCCTGCCCGGCCACCCAACACCAGAGAGCCGCAGAGCTGAGCCTCAGACGAGCCCGCTGGCCCTGCAGCAGGCCATCCGCAGTGCACTGGAAGCGCTGACGCAGGCCGCCGGGCCGCTGGCCCTGATTCTGGAAGACCTGCAGTGGGCCGACCACGCCACCCTGGAAGTGCTGCCCCTGCTGGCCGAATGGCTGGCCGACTGTCCGGCGCTGCTGGTGGGCACCTTCCGAAACGAAGAATTGCCCCACGTCCACCCGCTGCGCCGCGCCCGGCTGGAGCTTCGGCGCACTGGTCGCCTGGTGGAAATTGGCCTGGAACCGCTGGGGCTTCCGGACACCGCAGCCCTGGCGGGTGCTGCTCTGGGCGCTCCGGTGGCCCCCCAATTGGCCGAACTGCTGTATCAGCGCACCGAAGGCGTGCCCCTGTTCGTGCGCGAACTGGTGGCGGCGCTGTGGTCAGGCGGGCGGTTGGCCCTGAGTCAGACGGGGCTGGGGCGCAGCGGAGAACTGCAACTGATCTCTACAGCCAGTGGCGGGGGAATAGCCGAAGTGCCTCAAACTCTGCGCGACGCCATCCTGCTGAGCCTGGACCGCTTTCCGCCCGGTGCCCGCGCCGCCGCCGAAACCGCCGCGGTCCTGGGCCTTTCATTCGGGGCCAATCTGCTGCGCGAGTTGCTGGCCGACGATTCCACCTTCGATGCGCTCACGGAACGTGGTCTGCTGACCCTGGAAGACCAGCAGGCCGCCTTCCGGCACGCCCTGATCCGCGACGCGATTTACGCGGGCATTCCCTGGGCACGCCGCCGCACCCTGCACCGGCAGGTGGCCGCGCAGCTGGAGGCCAGCGGTGCGCCGCCGAGCCAGACGGCAGAACACTGGCTGGCTGGCCACGAACCGGAGCGGGCGCGGGCGGCGTTGGTAGCCTCTGCACAGGCTTCCTGCCGCCTGCATGCCTACCGCGACGCCGCCGAAGCTGCAGGCCGCGCCCTTGAACTCTGGCCCGCCGGAGTGGACGAAGCCCACCGCCTGGAAGTGCTGGATCAACTGGGGCACTGCGCCCAGACCTGCGGCCTGCTGCCCGAAGCCAGCCGGGCGTGGCGGGAAGCAGCGGCCGCACGCCGTGATGCGGGCGACCTGCGCGGATGTGCCGAATCTCAACGCCGCCTGGCGGGGTCGCTGGAACTTCAGGGCTTGTGGGAACAGGCGCTGGAGGCCCGCCGGGTGGCCGCCGACGCCTTCAGTACGGGCGGTTGGCTGGGGCAGGCCGCCGAAGAACGTTTAGCGGTAGGAACCGCTCTACGTGGGGGCGGAAGCTGTACCGCCGCCCTGGAGATCCTCTCCCGCGCGCTGGAGGAGGCCCGCAGCGCCCAGCGCCCTGACCTGCAGGCCCGCATTCTGGGGCAGCAGGGCAATGCGCTGGCCCGACTGGGGCAGATAGACCTTGGTTTGAAGGTGGGGCGGGACGGCCTGGCAGTTGCGCTGGCGGGCGGTTTCGTTCATGCCACCGCCGAGGTGTTGCACCGCATGGCCGATTCGTTGGAACATGCCGGAGACTACGCCGCGGCCCGCGAGACCTACGCCGAGGCCCTGGAACTGTGTGAGGCGACGGGCTCGGCGGCGGCCTATGCCTGCCGGGCCTGCGTCGCTGTGCCGCTGTATCAGACTGGAGCGTGGGACAAAGCGGCTGCCGAATGCCGTCTGGTGCTGGATTCGGCAGCCGCTCCGGTGGGGCCACGGAGCGTGGCTGGGGCCATGTTGGGTACGGTCTTGGCACACTGGGGTCAGCCCAGCCGGGCCCGGCCCCTGCTGCTGGAAGCGCTGGCGTTGGGGCGGCAAACGGGCAATACCCCCGTGCAGATGCGGGCGCTGTGGGGGCTGGCACTCGCCGATGAGGTGGAGGGCCGTCCGGCAGCGGCGGCAGGCTGGGCACGCGACCTGCTGGACGTCTGGGAAGGCGTCGAAGACCATTACCACATCCTGTTCCCGATGCGCTGGGCATCGACTCTGTTTGCGGCCACCGGGGCCGACGACGACCTGCGCCGCGCCGCAGACGCGTTGGGGCGTGCGGCCCACCTTGGCGGCGGTCCCGTGGCGCATTCAGCTCTGGCACACGCGCTGGCAGAGGTGGCCTGCTCAGAAGGTCAGCCGGAGCTGGCGGCCAGACAGTTCGGCATTGCGGCAGAACTGCTCAGAGATTCCCGGACGCCCTTCGAGGAAGCCTCGACCCGTCTGCGCGCCGGGCAAGTTCTGGCGGCTTTGGGTCAACACGGGGCGGCAGTGGCGCAGGTGGTGACTGCACACCGCGCGGCACGGAGCCTGAATGCCGTTGCCCTGACGCGCCGCGCCGCCCACGCGCTACAGCACTTGGGCCAACCCCCAGAGCGGCGCGGTGCCCGGACGTCACCCGATCAGCTGACCGCTGGACTGACGCAGCGGCAACTGGAAGTGCTGCGGTGGGTGGCCCTGGGCCGCACCGACAAGGCCATTGCCCAGGTCTTGCGGCTCAGTCCAAGAACGGTCGAAATGCATATGGGCCGTATTCTGGCCAGTCTGGACAGCCGCTCGCGGGCCGAGGCGGTCGCCAAAGCCGCCGAGTTGGGTCTGCTGACCTCTTCAGCCTCATCCTGAACAGGCGCCCCCGGAAGCCGTACAGTAAAGCTCAGTGAAAGCCCGATGACCCTGAAGCTGCCCGCCGCTGTGAATTCAAATTCACTCCCCTAATTCTATGAATCTAAATATATGGAACGAAACCCTCTGACTGCTCCCAGCG
>JAQBPF010000087.1 GCA_028287665.1 Deinococcus sp.
TCCCATCAAGCTGAACTATGCATTGTGAAGAAGACGTGCTGCAGAGGGCGAGGCGGTTCCTGGATCAATCCGCAGCCATCCAACACGCCTGTGCACAATCCCAAAGACAAGAAGGGGAGAAAGAGCAGACACGACTCCGGAAGGCAGGTCTGCTCTTCGGGAGTGAGGCCACGGATCTTTTTGAGGAGGGAGACGCGCCACTGTGCACAGAGTGAACGGCGCTCAGGCTGTAAGCAGCGATCCGCTGCCCGCAGAGGGGTGGAGATGGAAGGGAGAGCTCTGCCGCAAGGACTGCGCCAGAGACACGGTTTCGGGCAGTGGCTCGACGCCGAGCTCGTGATGGAGCAGGGCACACAACCGTTCAAAGGCTCGCCACGCGCGGTGGCGGTTGCCGGTCAGGGCGTGCAGGCGCATCAGGCGCTGATAGGCGTCCTCGGAGAGAGGGTCGAGGTCCACCAGACGGCGCACGCACATCAGGGCCGCGCTGTGGTCGCCTGCCTGCTCCAGCCGCTCGGCGTGGGCGCGGAGGGCCAGCAGGTACCACTCCTCCATTCGTTCCCGCTCGGCCCGCAGCCACTCGTCCAGCTCGGGACAGTCATCAGAGGTGCAGGTGCTGAGCAGGCGGTGCTCGCCCAGCGCGTCCAATGTTTGCAGTCGGCCGCTGCCCAGCACCGAGGCGAAAGCCGAAACATCCACCCGCACGTCTGGGGCCAGCATCAGGGTTTCGCGGCCCTCGATCAGTGGTCTGCCTGCCAGGCCCGCAAGCTTACGCAACAGATGCACGAGGTTGTTGCGGGCGGCGCCTTCTGCGGTGCCGGGCCACAGCAGAGTGATCAGGGACGCGCGGCGGGCCACGCCTTCTACCGCCAGATAAGCCAGCAACGCGGCCGCCTTCCGTTCCAGCGGGGCGGGTGTGCCTCCGGGCAACCAGAGGAGAGGAGATCCGAGCAGGCGCACCGTCCAGCACTCGGCCTGCGGAATCAGAGGGACTGAAATGCTGGGGGAGAACATCAGGGTCATCTCACTCCTCCTGCGCGGGCAGAGCGGGAAAATAGTCGAGACCGTACTGCTGGGCGGCGACCACCAGACGGGGAACATCGGGCGGGCCGACGGCCCGGGGCGGCGTCTGGACCGGTGATGCAGGCTGCGCGACAGCTGCCAGGTAGTCCTCAAAGCCCGCCGGGCAAAAGACAGTCAACAGACGCGCCGTGCCGGTTTCCAGCCGCAATGCGTGGGAAACGCCGCGCCTCAGCAGCAGCGTGTGGCCCGCTGGGAGCCGCTGTTCGTCCTGTCCGACGCGCACACACAGGCAACCCTCAAGCACCAACAGGAGTTCATCCTCGTCGCGGTGAACATGAACCGGCAGTTCGGAGCCCTGGCGGGCCAGCGTTTCGACCACCGAAAAGCGTCCCTCGGTCATGGCTCCGGACACCAGAATCCGGAAGCGGTCCGAACGCAGCTCAAAGGTGGGGGTGTGGGCAACAAGGGGGTCAGACATAGGCTTAGCGTAGGAGAAGGCCTCATCAGCCGCATCCCGGTTTTGGGGGATGGGGCCTTCTCCCGCATTTGGGGGACGGGTATAATGAGGAGCACTCCATGACTGCTGCCGACCCGTTCCTGTTGCCCATTCCGGCCACGTCCCTGGTCGGCCGGGAGCGTGAGGTTGATCAGGTCCGGGCCATCCTGAATTGGCCGGAGGTTTCGCTGCTGACCCTGACCGGGCCCGGTGGCGTGGGCAAGACCCGGCTGGCGCTGGAAGTGGCCCGGCAACTTCGGCCCCGCTTTCCCCACGGCGTGGTTTTTGTGGCGCTGGCCTCGCTGGAGCGCCCTGATCAGGTGATGCCAGCCGTGGCCCGGGCGCTGGGCTTGCAGGAGTCCGAGAAGGAAGCTGGGGAGGTGATCGGCTCACACCTGGCCGGGCTTCAGATGCTGCTTATTCTCGACAACTTTGAGCATGTCCTGTCTGCCGCCTCAGCGCTGGGCGGGCTGCTGGGCCGCGCCCCCGACGTGACCGTGCTGGTGACCAGCCGGGAACGGCTGCGCCTCTCCGGTGAACATGAGTTCCCCGTGCCGCCGCTGGGTCTGCCGACCCCAGAAGATCCAGTGGGGGGAGCGGTGCGGCTGTTTCGGGACCGCGCCCGCGCTGTGCGCCCAGATGCCGTGCATTCCGAGACCCTGACCCCGGTGATCGAGGATATTTGTCGCCAGCTGGACGGGTTGCCGCTGGCCATCGAGCTGGCGGCGGTGCGCACACGGGTTCTGGGCCTGACCGAGCTGCGCGACCGTCTGAGCAGGCGGTTGTCGCTGCTGACCAGTGGAGCGCGGGATCTGCCTGCCCGGCAGCAGACTTTGCGGGCGGCCATCGACTGGAGTTATGCCCTGCTGAACAGCGAGGAACAGCGCCTCCTGGCGAGGTTGTCCGTCTTCATCGGCGGCTGGACTCTGGCGGCGGCCGAGGCGGTCTGCGGAGACGGGCTGGATACGCTGTCCAGCCTGGCCTCGTTGGTAGACAAGAGCCTGGTGCAGAGCGACCAGCACGGCAGCACGACACGCTACCGGATGCTGGAAATTGTGCGCGAGTACGCCCTGGAGCAGCTTCAGGGCAGCCTGGAAGCCGAAGCCATCCGTCAGGCCCATGAACGCTACTTTCTGGGTCTGAGCAGTCAGCTGGACCAGCTGGTGCGCGGTCACGTCCATGAGGACATGGGCCAGATTGCGGCTGGATTCCGGCAACTGGACGAGGAACGTCCCAACATCCTCGCGGCCCTGCACCACGCGGCGCAGCACCGCAACGAGGAAGCGCTGGCCGTGTTCGCGGCGACCATGGCCCCGCTGTCCTCGTCTTCCATGGATTCCAGCGCCGTGCCTCTGCTGCGGGGCGCACTGGCAGAGGTGCCTGCACACAGCGCCGCTGCGGGTTGGCTGTGGTATGCCCTGGCGTTTTTGGCCTACCGGCGCGGCCTGCGGGATGAGGCCGGACGGGCCGCCAGTCAGAGCGTGTCTTTGTTTGGGGCCGCCGGAAACGAGCGGGGCTTGGCTTACGCGCTCCAGATTCGGGCCTTCGCTACCCTGGTGTCCGATGTGCAGGGGGCAAAGCAGGACCTGGCACGCTGCCTGATCTGGGCGCAGTCTGACCGAGACAGCCTCTTGGGCGTGATGTGCCTGACTATGCAGGCCACGGGGGCCGTGATCGAAGGCCGCCGCGCTGAAGCCCGCGCCGCCCTGGAAGAAGCTCTGGCCTTTACGCAGGACGTCCACAACCACATCGGGCGGGGCTGGATCTGGCTTATTTTTGCGGTGACCGACCTGCACGGCGGCCACACGGCCGAGGCCGAAAAAAAATTGCGGCGCGTGCTGGAGATCGGGCACGCCCTTCAGGTGGTTGACCTCCAGATCAGCGGACTGATTGGCATGGCCGCCCTGGTGGCCCAGCGGGGGCGGCCTGTCCAGGCTCTGGAGTACTGGGCGGTGGCCGACACCCTTCAGACGGCCCGCAACTACAACGCCGGACTGATGCACACGCTGACTTCACCCTGGCTGTCGCCGTTGCTGGCCCGCGTTCAGGAGCCTGAACTGGCCCAGGCCCTCCAGGCAGGCCAGAACCTCAACGTGGCGGAACTGTTGCAGCGCCTGATCCAGACCGGACTGCCAGACCGGGAATCCCTGTCGGCCCCGCCGCGTGCCCCCACCCCGTTCACCCTGACCCCGCGTGAAGCTCAGGTCCTGGGTCTGCTGGCCCAGGGGCTGTCGAACAAGCAGATTGCGGCTCGGTTGGGCTCCGGAGTGTATACGGTCAACGATCAGGTCAAGGCGGTGTTCAGCAAGTTGGGGGTCAACAACCGCTCTGCGGCCACCCGGTACGCGCTGGAGCATAACCTCAGCTGAACTGGGGCGCAGCGGGCCACCTGCGCCTGCTCTAGAATGCTTGAAGCAGAATGGGCAGCCCTGGACTCAGCTCTCGACAGATCATCATGGCCCTGTTCTCTGCTCTCACCCCCACCCCGATTCCCTATGTCGCTTGACCCCTGGCTCTC
>JAQBPF010000137.1 GCA_028287665.1 Deinococcus sp.
GGAGGTTGAGCAGATCAGGGTCAGGTGAGGGATCAGCAGTTGTTACGCCACAAAGTTGGCGAGCAGTTCGGGATTGGGTGGATTGTCCTGCACGGCGATAATGGCGGCTTCCCAGCGGGCCGGGTTCCACAGTTCCAGGCGGCCAGGTGCACCCGCCACGATCACTTCGTCCTCCAGAGCCGCAAAAGACCGCAGCGTCTGAGGCACAGAGACGCGGCTCTGGTTGTCCAGCCGCGCCTTATTCGCACCGGAATAAAAAAAGCGCACGAATGAGCGCGATCCGGCGTCGGTGAGGGGCAGGTTCTCCAGTTGTTCTTCCACACGCCGCCAACTTGCCAGCGGAAACACGTACAGACAGCCTTCCATGCCGCGCGTCAGGATCATGCCGTCTTCGACGAAATCGCGGAACGTGGGCGGCAACACCACACGGCCTTTATCGTCGATAGTGTACGGATATTCTCCAAACGGCACGCGGACTCCTTCCTGCATGGTTCCCGCCACCTGATACAGCGGTGGGGAAGTGGCTTTGATACTGGGGCGAAACCGGAATCAAACTGGGGCCAGACCGAACCTGAAGAGGGCAGAACGTGACTTTTCCCACCTACACTCAGTTTGGGGTTCAGACGATCTGGGCCACCAAGCAACCAGAAACGTGCATGGGGTGCAATTTCAGGCTGATGCCGGGAGTGTAACAGGCATCTCCATGAATTTCCACAGATTCCCACCTTTTCCCCCTTTTTCCCACCCAATCCCCCCATCATTCCCACTTCGGGCCAAATGCGGGACACTCTGCCAGACTTTTTCCCGCTACTTTTGAGCCATGTCTGCCCCACGTTCGGCCCGTTTGAATGCTCTTTCTGCTGGACTGATCCTTGCGGCGCTGGGGGTGGCCCTCGGTGCGTTTGGCGCCCACGCCCTCAAAGCCCGCCTTGACCCCGCCATGCTTGCCAACTTTGAAACAGGCGTGCGCTATCAGATGTACGCGGCACTGGCCCTGATCGCGCTGGGCAGCCAGCCTCAGGTTCGGCGTGCGCCCGCGCTGCTGCTGGCTGGAGCTGTGATCTTTAGTGGCACCCTGTACGTGCTGGCGCTGACCGGTCAGCGTTGGCTGGGGGCCGTCACGCCCATTGGTGGGGCGCTCCTGATTGCTGGATTTGTAGTAGCGGCGCTGGAAGCAAGCAGGGGGAAGAGTCAGTGAATGGTGGGTCAGGGTCGTGGAAAGAACAACCCTGACCCGCCCCTCCTTTCCCACCACCCATAGCGCACGTCCCACAGCCCAAAAAAGACTTCCGCCACCCCAAACATCTGAGGTGGCGGAACAATTGTCATTGGTGCGGGGGAACTGTAAGCCGGGTTCTGTGTCGCCCTTGCGGGCTGAGCGGTCATCTCTCTGGGACGGCTGTTGCCAGACGCCTCGTGCGACCATCCTGACGGTCAATGGAGCGGGCCGCTCCTCGCGTACTGTCGGGTCTTGCACCGGATGGGGTTTACCAGCACTCTGCGTCTCCGCAGAATCTGGTGCGCTCTTACCGCACCGTTTCACCCTGACCAATGCCCGGTCTTCGCCCTGACCTTGCCTTTTCGGCAGAACATTGGCGGTCTGGTTTCTGTGGCACTGTCCTTCAGCTTCGCCGCTTCCTGCACGCTGTGGGCGCTCATGCAGGCGCTCTGCTCGCCGACCAGCCGTTAGCTGGCATCCTGCCCTGCGGTGCCCGGACTTTCCTCACCCCGTCCTCAAGAAGTTTCCCCCAGAAGGTCAGGGCGCGACCGCGCATTCCCCCGCGTGGCCGAGTGTAGCAGGAAGGGCGGGGAGTGGGGGCTGGGGAAAGGGGTGTTCAGCACAAGCGGGCGCAGCCTGACTTCAGCCCCAACGCCCCATCGTTTCGCGTTCATCGCGCTCGCGCACATGCGGCGGCACGCGGTCTGGGTTCTGGAGGTTGTACAGTTCGCGCTCGCTGAGTTCGCGGTACTCGCCGGGTTCGAGGTCGCCCAGCCACAGACCGCCGATTCGGTAGCGCATCAGGCGCACCACGGGATGGCCGATGGCTTCCAGCATCCGGCGCACCTGGCGTTTGCGCCCGTCACCGATGGTCACGAATGCGCCCACGCGGGCCGGGCTGGCGTCTATCGCTTTGGCCACCCCGTCTTCCAGCAGCACGCCTTCGATCAGGCCGTCCAGTTCCTCCTGGGTGGGCGGATATTCGCCGTTCGTCCAGGCTCGGTAGGCCTTCTCGTGGCCGTAGCGCGGGTGGGTCAGCGTGAGGGTCAGGTCGCCGTCGGTGGTCAGGAGCAGCAGGCCTTCGCTGTCCATATCCAGCCGCCCCACCGGATGTAGGCCGGGAACGTTGGGCATGGCTTCCATCACGGTGTGCCGCCCCAATTCGTCGTGGGCGGTGGTCACGTAGCCGGACGGTTTATGCAGAATAAAAGTAACGCGCTCGGTGGTGGCGGTTTCCACCAGGCTGCCGTCCACGCGCACTTCGTCAACGGGCGTCACCGTGCGGCCCAGCGTGGCGACTTCGCCGTTGACGGTGACGCGGCCAGCCGTAATCAGTTCTTCGGCGGCGCGGCGGGAAGCCACTCCTGCACGGGCCAAACGCTTTTGCAGGCGTTCGGCGTTGGTGCCGGAATTGCTGCCGCCAGCCTTGTTCTCATTTGAATTCATAGGCGACTCCTGCGGGAAGGAAAGGCGATCAGGGCAGCCACGGCCAACAATGTCAGCACGCCCGCACTGCCCAGCAAAATGGCGCGGAGTCCAGCAGGCATGCTCTCGCCCTGCCGGATCACCGCTGGAATCAGGGTGGCGGCGCTGAGCAGATTTCCACCCACGAGGCCGCCCACCGCTATGCCCTGAGGCTGGCCGGACGTAGACCCCGACGCAATCAGGAACACGCCCCACACCGCCAGAATGCCGCCGCACACGCGGGCCAACCACAGCGGCGACACGCCCACCGCGCCCGCGAGCGTTGCAGGAAGAAAGTAAAGCAGGAGGCCGAGGGGCAAGAACACCACAGCCGTCAACCAGAAAGAAGCACGCAACACACCGGGCAGTGTACGGGAGGCGGCGGGGCAAAGGGGCGCAGTAGGGCACAGAAGGGGGAGCGATCAGCAGAAACGTGGGGATGGGGTTGGCTCTGTCCGTGAAGGCCAAGTGCCCTGATCATCAGCGCTCCACTTCCTATGCACAACGCACAGACTTCGGCCACCACGCTGTTGTCACTGACCACTTCCCACCAACCACAGACAGAACCCCGGCCTGATAGCCCCCGCCCTGATAGCCTCTGGCCCATATGCCCGTGATTGCCGTAGACAAGCCGCTGAACCTGACTTCTCATGACGTGGTGGGCCGGGCGCGGCGGGCGCTGGGCACCAAACGGGTGGGCCACACGGGCACGCTTGACCCACTGGCGACGGGCGTGCTGGTGCTGTGTGTGAACGACAGCACCAAAGTCGTGCAGTTTATGGACGCCGACAGCAAGGACTATCTGGCGTGGATCAGCCTTGGGGCAGGCACGCGCACGCTGGACGCGGAAGGCCCGATTGACGACACCGCCGATGTGCCGCCCCTGACTGAAGACGGCGTGCGAAAAGTGCTGGCCGAATTCGTGGGGCCGCTGGCACAGGTGCCGCCGCAATACAGCGCCATTCAGGTGGGCGGCGTGCGGGCGTATGCGGTGGCGCGGGCCGGGGGCACACTGGACCTGCCTGCCCGCAACGTGGTCATTCATTCGCTGGAACTGCTGGGCATCTACGGCAGTGTGGAAGCCGCGCCGCACGCCTTCTCCCCTACCCCGCAGGGCTGGACACCCGATGGAGAGGGCAAGACGTTTCCGTTTCCCGCCCCATTGGGCCAGTTTCCCACCCTGCTGCTGCGTGCCCGCGTGGGCAGCGGCACCTACCTTCGCTCATTGGCGCGGGATGTGGGCGCGGCGCTGAGTGTGCCTGCCCACCTGTCGGGGCTGGTGCGAACCCGCGTGGGCCGCTATGACCTGTCTGCCGCCGCCGACCTGGAACATCTGGCCGAAGCCAAAAGCATTCCCGATCTGGACGCCCTCGATTTTCCGCGTCTGGAGGCCGACGAACGGATGGCCCGCGAACTGCGGCAGGGCAAACGCCCCCAGCACACGGCACAGGGGCGGCAAGTGGTCACGCTGAATGGGGAATTGGTGGCCGTGGTGGACGGCGACGGGAAGGAATTGAAGGTGGTACGGGCGTGGGCGTGACACAACTCAATGACACAAACTTTAGACATGAATTACAGCCATTTGTCGGATGCTGTGATTCTGTTCTCGCACAAATAAATATCAGTTACGAAGACAAAAAGGAGAATCCACGAGTATCACTTCTATTAGAATGTCGTTTCCTACTAGAATCCAGGGCTGGTCTTTGGCGTATGCTGCGATTCACTATTCACAACGTCAGCGAGATGAGGCTCAACTTTCCCAAGAATACCTCCAATCGGGTGATATCTGATGGAGTGGCTATCTTTGGAACAGAAAAGGATCAATATCTTGTCCTCTGCCACAGTGGTGTTGAGATTCTGGAATTGAAAGATATTCAATACTCTCAGGCTTACTTTAGAGCATTTGACAGAATAAGAGGATGGGAAAACGGGTCGGGGCACGTGGATACAGCATTGATCT
>JAQBPF010000140.1 GCA_028287665.1 Deinococcus sp.
TCGGTCATCCAGCGGCGGGTGTTGGCGCTGATGCCTGCCACGATACGGAAGCCGTCTGGGAGGGCGTGGGCGGGCGCGGTGACGGCGCGGGCAAAGAGCTGGGCGGCGTCGCGGTGAGACAGCCACGTCGAGAGGTGGCGGGCATCCTGCGGCTCCTTCTGAAACGAACAAATCCGCACCGACACGAATTCCAGCCCGAATTTTTCGGCGTACATGCGGCCCAGCGCCTCACCGTACACCTTGCTGATGCCGTAATGGGTGTCGGGGCGCACGGGGACATTGGGGCCAATTGGCGTGCGTGGGTACAGGCCCACCGTATGAATGCTGCTGGCAAAGGCCACGCGCCGCACGCCCGCCTGCCGCGCCGCTTCCAGCACGTGATATGTGCCGTCTATATTCACGTCCCGAATGCGCCTGTAGCGGTCTTCGTTGGGAATGCCGCCCAGGTGAACCACGGCGTCCACGTCCTGCATCACCGCCTGGATGGCGGCAAAGTCGGTCAGGTCGGCCACCCGCACTTCCTCACCTGCCTGTTCGGGACCGGGGTCGCGGGCGTCGGTCAGGCGCAACACGGTCTGAGAATCGGTCAAAAAGTCGCGCAACTGGGTTCTGAGGACGCTGCCAACCTCCCCAGCGGCTCCGGTGATCAGGATTCGGCGGGGGTAGACGTTGGCCTGATGGGGGTGATCGTCGGGGGCATTCATGCCTTCCATCCTGCCCTGTGAGGACCGTTCCTGTCTTCTGTGGGCCGCCCCTGCCAAACCTAAGCAATCGCTCATGGCCGCATGTAAAAGGGAATCGAAGCTGGGCAGTACGGTAAATAAGGCAGTTCAGTTCTGGCCACGACGGCTCTCCTTTTTTCGCAGGCGGGTCTTAATGTATCGGGTAGTCAGTTGTACTCGGTACAGTGAAATATTTTACAATCCAGGCCGTCCCCATCATGAGTTTCTTTTGCGGCATTCTTTTTCCCTTCTGTTGTCCCTCACATGCTTTGCCATTCCACAGGAGAATCCATGACTTTACTTGATCAAATCCAGACTTACTTTGGTGACGGCGCTGCCGAGCAGTTGGCCCGCACGGTCCAGCTCACGCCTGACCAGGCCCGCACCGCGCTGCACGCTGGTTTGCCCCTCCAACTCGATGCCATCGTCGATCATGCCACCACCTCTGAAGGACGCGAGCAACTGGTAGACGCCGTACAGAACCTGCCCAAATTCGGCAGTGTCAAGGACGCCCTGAACGACGCCGACGGGGCCAGCAACCTGGAGCGGGCCGGAGAGATGCTCTCGCCCGTGCTGTTGGGCGGCAATGCAGACAAGATCGTGCAGGCGGTGGCCGCCAAACTCAGTGCTGGCCACACCGACGCCGGAACCATTGGCGGCCTGTACAGCGGTGCTCAGCGCCTGATGCAGATGGCGCTGCCGCTGCTGCTCAGCTTTCTGGGCCAGCGCGGACTGAATGCAGGCAACGTGACCACCCTGCTGCCGCGCATGAAAGGCGGCCTGGCGGGCCTTGCTGGGCTGGGCGCAACCGGAGCCGGACTGGTGGGGGCAGGACTGGCCGGAGCCGGGTTATCTGGAGCCGGGGCGCTGGCTGCCGGAATGCCCAAGCCGGAAGTGAAATTGCCCGAACTGGGCAAGCTCGAAGGACAAGTGCCTGAACTGGGCAAGCTCAACCTGGGCACCACTGAAATCGCCACGCCTGACCTGCCTCAGCCCAATTTAGGTGCAGCCAATGTGGGTGCACTCGGCGGGCTGGCCGCTGCCGGGGCCGCAGGGTTGGCTGGAGCCGCGCTGACTTCCGGCAATCTGCTGGACTTTATCAAGGGCCAATTTACGCCTGCGGTGGCCGAGCAGGTGGGCAAATCGGCAGGCTTTGGCGGCAGCAGTGCGGGCCGCGCCACCCTGGGCGCACTGCCCCTGGTGCTCAACGCCCTGGTCAACAAGGGCCGCACCGAATCAGGTGCGGACGACGTGCTGAACATGGCCCGCCCCCTGGCGCACCTGGCCGCCGCCGACGGCACCCTGAACACCAATCTGCTCAATGACGGCGCTGAGACAGCCCGGATCGAGGGGCAGGGACGCGCGCTGTTGGGCGGCCTGTTCGGCAACGTGGAGGCCACGACCGGGCGGCTTGGCACAGCGCTGGGCGGCAGCGGGGTAAATGCAGGTCGGCTGTTGGCCCTGCTTACCCCGCTGGTGCTGGGCATGCTGGGCAACCGTGCCCGTGCGGGCGGCGTCGGCGCAGGCGCATTCTCTGGCCTGTTGGGTGGTCTGGGCGGCAGCCTGGCGGGCCTCCTGCCTTCCGGCCTCTCCAGTCTGGGCGGCCTGTTGGGTGCGGGTGCATTGGGAGTGGGCGCAGGTGCAGCGGCCACAACGGTCGCAGCAGCCGTGCCTCCGGCTCCCCGTCCGGTCACGCCTCCAGCCACTCCGGCAGTGGTGAGTCCCGCTGTGATCAGAGAACCTGAGCGCAAACGTGGCGGCTTTCCCTGGTGGCTGATTCCCCTGCTGCTGCTGCTGTTGTTGGGTGGCTGCTGGCTGGTGAACCGCAAGCCTGCTGGCACCGCCGCAGGCACCACCACCAGCGCCGCAGCGGGCGGCATCGTGGTGACCAATCCCACGTCGGATGCCAGTCTGCCTGCCGCCGAATTCACCATGAGCGGCACGGCCAAAGCGGGCGACAAGCTCAGCATTGCCGACCAGGGCCAGGAAGTCGCCACCTCGACTGTCGGCGCAGACGGCATGTGGACGGCTGCCATTCCCGCGCCCACTGTGGGCGAGCACACCTACACCGTTACGGGTGCAGACAGCGCGGCCAAGACTGAATTCAAGGTCAACATCGCAGACGATGCGGCCAGCACCGAGCCGACTGGAACTGAACCGACTGAAACTGAGCCAACGGGAACCGATACCGCCAGCACCGACGCCACAGGCACGGGCGATTTCAGCTTCACCGAGCCTGCTGCGGGCGCCACCCTGCCCGCCGGAGACTTTGCCCTGAGCGGCAAGGGCACCGCCGGACAGGAAATCGAACTGTTTGACGGTGACACCAGCCTCGGCAAAGTCACGGTGGACACGGACGGCAACTGGACCTTGCCTGTGACCGCTGCTGCTGCCGGAGCGCATGCTTACGCCATCAAGGGCAGCGACGGCACCGAACTGGGCACCCTGAGCGCCACTGTGGGAGACGGCACCAGTGAACCCGTCGTTGATGATGCGGGCGCTGCCGCTCCTGCTGCTGCCGCCGACTTTTCCATCACCACCCCCGCTGCCGACGCGCAGTTGCCCGCAGGCGGCTTTGCCCTCAGCGGCAAGGGCACGCCCGGAGCCAGCGTGGAAATCTTTGAAGACGGCGTGAGCCTCGGCAACGTGACCGTGGGCGCAGACGGCATGTGGACAAAAGACGTTCCCAGCCCCGCCGAAGGTGCCCACACCTACGCGGTGAAGGCCAGCGACGGCACCGAGTTGACCAACGTGAGCGCCACTGTCGCCGCCGCCACCGCCTCTGCCGAAGCCTGCACCAAGGACTACACCCTCAGCATCACCGACGGCCAGACCGTCAAGGAACCCTTCCGCTTTGGCGGCGTGGGTGGCGGCGAGGGCTACACCGTCACCGTCAAACGCGGCGAACGCCTGGTCGGCACCAAAGACATCAAGTTGGACGGAAGCTGTGGCTGGGCCTACCAGAGCCGCCCCGGCAAAGGCACCGTCACCTACGAGGTTCGTCCTCTGGGGGATGCCAGCGCCGAGCCTCTGAGCACCGTCAAGTTGACCATCGCGCAGTAAGGGCTAATGGCTTGAAGATTGAGCAGGACGGCTTTCAGATGCTCGCCAACGATCAACACCGCTCCTTTCGGGGGGCGGTTTTTGTTGTGCTGAACGGTGATCGACTGTGCCACCCTACTTAGCCCTGTCCGGCCACGCGGCAGATGCGGCACGAATTTCTACGCGGCACACTGAAGCCATGACCAACCACTCCTCCTCCAGCAAATTCCCGTCTGACAAGCAACTCTCACACCAACTGTCGTATTTGCTGCGGCATGCGCCCCATGAGGCGGGCCTGACGTTACAGCCGGGCGGTTGGGTGCCGCTGGAGCCTGTGCTGGCGCATCTGGGCGTGACCCATGAACAGGTGGCGCGGGTGGTGGCGGCCAGCGACAAACAACGGTTCAGCCTCGGCAAGGCGGCAGAGACAGGCCTGGAGCGGATTCGGGCCAATCAGGGCCACAGCGTCTCCGTAGACCTGGAATTGTTGCCCACGCTGCCGCCCGCCGTGCTGTATCACGGCACGTATCCCGGTGCCCTGCCCGCCATCCGCGCCGCTGGACTGAAGGCCATGAACCGCCACCACGTCCACCTCTCGCCCGATGTGGCGACGGCCACCAAAGTCGGCGCGCGGCGCGGCTCACCAGTGATTCTCATTGTGCAGGCGGGCCAGATGCACGCGGCCGGACATCAGTTTTATGTCAGCGCCAATGGGGTGTGGCTCACTGAACATGTGCCGCCGGAATTCGTGGAGTTTCCGCCATCCGTGAAATAATCCCCCTATGCTCACTCTGGATCAGGCCCGCGCCGCCCTCGCTTCTGCCCGCCGCGTGGCCGTCCTGACCGGAGCGGGCGTCAGCGCCGAGAGCGGGATTCCCACCTTCCGCGACGCCCAGACCGGGCATTGGGCCCGCTTCCGGCCCGAAGACTTGGCCAGCCCGGAGGCCTACCACCGCGACCCCGATCTGGTGTGGCAGTGGTACGCGGGCCGTTACGCCGATGTGACCCGTGCACAGCCCAATGCCGCGCATACCCTGCTGGCGCAACTGGAGCGTGAAAAGGGGGCAGGTTTTTTCCTGGCGACCCAGAATGTAGACGGGCTGCACGCCCGCGCAGGCAGCGGCACAGGCGGCGGGCAGATGGTGGAACTGCACGGCAGCCTCGCGAGTGCCCGCGATGAGGTCACCGGCGAGGTGTTCGCCTTGCCCGACCCCGCCGAGCTAGTCACGCCGCCGCTCTCGCCCACAGGACACCGGATGCGCCCCAACATCGTCTGGTTTGGCGAGTACCTGCCCCCAGAGGCACTGGAAGCCGCCCAGGTCGCGTTCTATGAGGCAGAGGTGGCCCTGATTCTGGGCACCAGCGGTCTGGTGTACCCGGCGGCAGGATTGGCTCGCCACACCCAGAAAGGCGGCGGTGTGGTCATCGAAATCAATACGGCAGAGACCGAACTGACTCCGCAGATGGATTTCAGCCTGCGCGATCTGGCGTCCAGTGGGCTGGCGCGGCTGATGGAAGCAGGCTAAGACAACCCTATAGGATTCGGAGCAGAACGGCGCTCGTTCTCAAGGGGGACACACGTCACAGCCAGACTGCTCCACCTTCTGTTAAGCTGCCCTGTTTCGCGGCGGCCCAGTACGGCACTGCCGGAAGAGACTGATGCAGTCCGAAGGGAGGACAGATGACGGTCGCCAGCACAGATGACCAGCACAACCCAGTACCACAGAACTCAGCGGCAGTGCAGGCTCAGCCGGAACAACTCTACCCCGCACCCGTGAAGACGGTAGAGGCGGGCAGCCCTGCCGAGCGTGCAGGCGTGCGCCCCGGCGACTTCCTCTTGCGCGTCAACGGGGCCGCCGTGACCGATGTGCTGGCCTACCGCCACGCCCTATCGTTGGGCAAGGCCACGCTGGAAATGGCCCGCCCCGCCGCCGCCCCTCAGGTTATGACCGGTGTTCCCGGCACGGCGCAGGATCATCACCGCCTGTTTATGCCGCAGGAGCCGGGGCTGGGTGAGACCTTCTTTTTCGATGTGGAGTGGGAAGACCCCGGCCTGGACTTCGAGGAAGTGCTGTTCGACGGCATCAAGAAGTGTGCCAACAAGTGCGATTTTTGCTACGTGCATCAGATGCCCAGGGGCTTCCGCAAGAGCCTGTACATCATGGACGATGATTACCGCCTGTCGTTCCTCTACGGCTCGTTCGTCACGCTGACCAACCTCACCGAGGGCGACATCAACCGGATTCTGGATGAGAACCTGTCGCCGCTGTACGTGTCGGTGCATACGGCCAATCAGGAGTTGCGCCAGGACCTGATGCGCTGGTGGAAACTGAAGGTGAAAGACCCGCAGGCCGTGCAGATTCGCGGCATGATCGAGCGCCTGGAAAGCATCGATCTGTACACCCAGATCGTGCTGGTGCCGGGGCGCAATGACCGCGAGCACCTGGACGATACGGTGGAATACCTGTCGAGCCGCCCCAACGTCCTCAGCGCGGCTGTGGTTCCGATTGGCCTGACCTCCCACCGCACCAACCTGCCCGACGTGCGGACGTTTACCCGTGAAGACGCCCAGGACAGCCTGAAACGCCTGAACATCTGGCGCAAGAAGTTCCTGAACGAGCGCGGCACACGCTTCATCTTTCCGTCCGACGAACTGTATCTGTTGGCTGGAGAGCCGCTGCCCAGCGAGGAAGAATATGAAGGCTTCCCGATGCTGGAAAACGGCGTGGGCATGATCCGCGACTTCCTGACGGGCGGCATGGACACAGAACTGCCCGCCGCCCTGCCCAAGCCCAAGCGTGTGATTCTGGCCACTGGCGCGCTGTTTGCCGAGTCGCTGGACTTGGCTGTAGAACCTCTGCGGGCCATCGAGGGCCTGACGCTGGAAGTGCGGGCTGTGGAAAACAAGACCTTCGGCAAAGTGACGACAGTCGCGGGCCTGCTGACGGGACGCTGTTTCCGGCACGCCGTGAAGCCTGGCGAGGCCGACCTGCTGCTGGTGCCACCGACCACCCTGCGCTACGGCACCGAACTGATGCTGGACGACACCAGCCTGACCGAACTCCGCAAGGAATTTAAGATGGACGTGCAGGCGGGCGGGGCCACGCTGGGCGAGTTGGCCCGCGTGATTCTGAGTGCGGCCACCAGCAGCGGTCACCAGTGGGGCATGAGTGCCCACGCCGTCAAGGACAGAGCCAATTCAGACAAGGGCGATTCTGTACAGATTCAGGTGGCCGAACAGGGCATGCGTGGCCAAGCCTAAAATTCCTGGCATAACCCCAACACTCCTGGGCTGTTAGAAGCTAATGCTTTTAACAGCCCTTATCTTTAATTCAACTTGTTGTCCTCCTGTTGAGTTGCTGACTACCCTTCAATTTCGCCTCGTTCTGGTGTAAGATTGTTTTTATGTTGAATGGATTTCAGAAGTTTCTGTTGCGTGGCAA
>JAQBPF010000173.1 GCA_028287665.1 Deinococcus sp.
GAAACGAGAGGCTGAGAGCAGAGGAGAAACTCAACCCAGATCTCTTGCCTCTTAGATACTTCAGCGTTTAAACCCAACAGCCTGGTCCTCCAGTTACTCTCCCGGTGTTCCCTTGGCTGCGGTGGCGGCGGCCCGCTGCGCCCGAATCTTCATGACCTTGTGCATGTTGTCCAGTTCGCCCATGCAGGGCTGCTGCGGCCCGCTGGCGTGGTGGCGCTCGTCCAGTGTCAGGCACCAGCGGGCGGCAAACATTTTGGCGGTGGCGTTCAGGGCGGGGCCAGAGCCTTCGCCCCCGTTCTGGAAAAAGGTGACGACCATAAAATTGGGGCTGTCTATAGGGCCGTAGCCTTCGTACCAGGCGTTGGTGTAGGCGTACCCCTTGCGGAAGCTCAGGCCGTTTTCGGCGGTGCCGGTTTTGCCTGCGGTGCGGACTGGAAACCACTGTGGCCCCAGAATGTGCTGCGCTGTGCCCCAGGCGGTGGTTCCAGCGGTGGTGATCCCCATGCCTTCCTTGACCAGCCGGAAGTCGGCCTGCTTTCCCGGCACCTGTTCAGGCAGCGGGTGGGGTGAGAGCTTGCCGCCTACCGCCTTCACCAGCGTCAGCGGGCGGCGTTTGCCTTCATTCACAATTGTGCTCAGCACCGACGTGACCTGCGCGGGCGTGACCAACAGGCTGTCCTGCCCGATGGCAAAGCTGAGCGCCTGACCGGGGTAATACTGAAGTGGGGCCTCTCCGGCAGCGCGGCGGCGCAGGTTGGCCGTCTTGTACGTTTCGGCAAAATTGATGGGCGTGGGCAGATACCCGCTCTTTTCGCCCACCAGTTCCAGTCCGGTGGGCCGCCCGTACCCCAACTCTCCGGCCCGTTTGCCCAGATAGTTGGCGTAGGTGATCGGATCGGCGTCGATGGCGGCCTGGTAGTACCAGGTATTGCACGAAAACGCGATGGCCAGCCGCCCATCCACGTTGCCCAGGCTGCCGCTGCGGTGCCAGTTGTAGCGTGGGCCGCCGTAGCGGATGCTGGGCAGGCAATTGAAGGTCTTGTTGCCCCAGCGTTCTATGTAAGCCAGCGTACTGGCGGGCTTAAACACGCTGCCTGCGTCAAAGGTCTGCACCACGCGGTTTTGCATCACGGCGTCCAGGCTGCTGGACAGCAGCGCCGCTGTTTTGGCTGCGTTGTCGGGGCTGGGCACGCGGGAAAACCAGTTGGGATCGAAGGTGGGGCTGCTGGCCATCGCCAACACCTCGTTGGTGCGGGGGTCTATGGCAATCACCGCGCCGCGTGTCAGCGGTTCGGGGGGTTGGCCGTATTTCAGGCGGCCCGCGTTGACATCAGCCAGCCCCTCGCGCAGCACCTGTTCGGCGGCGCGTTGCAGGGTGCTGTCTATCGTCAGCGTCACGTCCTGCCCCTTCTGGCCGGGGTTCAGCACCCGTTCGGTCTGGGGCTTGCCGTTGGCCGTCACCTCGCGGCGGCGCAGGCCGTTTTTGCCCTGCAACGTCTGCTGAAGGCTGTACTCCAGCCCCGACACGCCCACAAGGTCGCCTATGGTCGAGCCGTTCTGGACCTGTTCCTCGTTGGCTTCCAGCACGTAGCCCAGCGTGTGGGCGGCCAATTTATTCTCGGGATAGACCCGCTCCACCCGCTCGCGCAGCTCCAGGCTGGGAATCAGCACCGTGTATTCGTACAGCGCCGAGAGTTTGTCCTGCGGAATGTTGCGGGCCAGCACCACCTCGGTTTCCTTGCTGCGGTCGGGTTCACGGGGTTGGCCGCCGCTCAGCACTTCGGGCTTGATGCCTGCCAGATAGATGATCTTGTCCCAGGCAGGAAGCGCCTGCTCAGGGTCTTTGGGATTGCGCCGCCCCGTGTAGATCAGGTCCACAGCCACGCGGTTGGTGGCCAGCAGTACCCCGTCCCGCGTGCGGATCTCGCCGCGCAGGGCCGGAATCACCTCGTCGCGCTGAAAATTGCTGGCAGCCTGCACCGCAAATTGGCTGTGCTGCGTGATCTGCAACTGGTACAGCCGGAACCCCAGCCCCGCCAGCGCAAGGCTGAAGCCAAAGGCCACCCAGCGCACGGCGGGCGCGCCGCTGACCTGCGCTTTGGTGCCGACCCGGCCCGCTCCGGCCCGTCCACGCGTGCTGACTGCGCCGCCGCCCGCCCTTTTGCGAATCCGGTTGCGGCGGTCAATCACGTCTCCAGCCCGCGCCCGACTCATGACAAACCGTCCTCAGGGCCGGGGCGTTCGCCCATGCCCCACGTGATCAGCGGATTCCAGAAGGGATAGATCAGGACCAGGCTGAGCAGCGCCAGGGGCACGGTTTGGCGCAGCGTCTCGACAGTGACCAGATCAGACCGCAGCCAGTAGGTCAGGAATAAAAAGGCCAGCCACTGCCCCAGGGTCGCCGCCAGCACCGTGAAGAGGGCCTGAAAAATACCCGAATCGCCCACATAGCGCCGCACCAACAGCACCAGCAGGGCCCCGGCCCCCACGCCCGCCGCGTGCAGTCCCAGCGCCCCGCCGCCCAACACGTCCTGCACCAAGCCCACGCCGTAGGCCGCCGCCACCGCCCGCCCGGGCTGTAGGCGCCAGGCCAGCGCCGCCCCGGTCAACAAAAACAGGTCGGGCGCGGGAATCCGCAGAGGATCAAGCAGCCGCGACAGGCTCCCCTGAACAATCAGGAGCAGCAGCACATAGATCACCACTTTTAACCAGCGTCCTGGCCCACGTGGCGCCAGCCCAGTGCTTCTGCCGGAGCGTCTCAGCATGGGGTGAGGGCCTGTGGGGTGTTTGCAGAGTCAGCGGGGGGGCGGTGCCGAGGAAGACGGAGAACAGAGACAGAAACGCAGACCGACACAACAGACCTCACAGGCAGCTCAACTCTCATTGACGGCTCTACAATAGCGCCTGACGTCTGCCGCAACTGCGGTCAAGGCGGGCATGTGCGGCGGCCCACAGCAGACGACGTGCTGACCCGGCAGGCTGACCC
>JAQBPF010000192.1 GCA_028287665.1 Deinococcus sp.
CGCGACCGCTTCGACCTGACGGTGATGGTGATTGAGCACCACGTGCCGCTGGTGATGAACCTGTGTGACCGGGTGGCTGTCCTGAACTTTGGGCAACTGATCGCCATGGGCGACCCGGCGAGCGTGCAGCGTGATCCCAAAGTCATCGAAGCGTATCTGGGAGGCGAATGACCCTGCTGAGTATTGAGAACATGAGTGTCAATTACGGCGCGATTCAGGCCGTGCGCGACCTGAGCGTGACCGTGAACGAGGGTGAGGTCGTAACCCTGATCGGAGCCAACGGCGCGGGCAAAACGACCACCCTGCGGGCCGTATCGCGCCTGCTGAAGCCGGTGGCAGGCCAGATTATCTTCATGGGCCGCGATATTACCCGCCTGCCCGCCGATGAAGCGGTGAAACTGGGCATCGCGCAGAGTCCGGAAGGGCGGCAGGTGCTGGCCCGCCAAAGTGTGCAGGACAACCTGGAGTTGGGCGGCTACACCCGCAGCAACGCTGAAGTGAAGGCCGACATAGACCGGATGTATGGCCGTTTTCCGCGCCTGGGCGAGCGCCGCAGCCAGATGGCAGGTACCCTGTCGGGCGGCGAGCAGCAGATGCTGGCGATTGCCCGCGCCCTGATGAGCCGCCCCAAACTGCTGCTGCTGGACGAACCCAGCCTCGGCCTCGCGCCCATCATCGTCCGCGAAATCTTCGACATCATCCGTGAGCTGAACGCCCAGGGCGTGACGATTCTGCTGGTAGAACAGAATGCCCGGCTGGCCATGCAGAGCAGCCACCGAACCTATGTGCTGGACGCGGGCCAACTGACCTTGCAGGGCAACAGCGCCGAGCTGGTCAACGATGAACGGGTCTTGCAGGCGTATCTGGGCGGCTAGCAGTACCCCTGTTTGGGACCAAAAAAAGCGGACGCGGCAGCCCCCCTCACAGGACTGCCGCGCCCATCTGTTGTCTCAAAACGAATCTGACTTCAACTCAGATTCGGTGTTGCTCTGGGTACCGCCTCAGCGGGTGCCGAATTCCTGTGCCCAGTAGGTGCCGTAGGTGCTGCCCGTGCGGTAGACGTAGCTGGCGCCCATTTCCTTGAACTTGGGGTTCATCAGGTTCTCGCAGTGGCCGGGGCTGTCGATCCAGCCCTGCACCACGTTGTCGACTGTGTAGCCAGCGGCAATGTTCTCGCCGAGTTCGCGCCAGGCGCTGTAGCCTGCTGCCTCTGCCCGCTTGACCATCGTGTCGCCGTTGGGCGAAACATGGGCAAAGAAGTTATGGGCCGCCATATCCTCGGCGTGGGCCCGGGCCGCCGCCGCCAGGTAGCCGTTCCAGGTGACGGGCGTGGTGGCCGCGTAGTCGACCGTTCCGCACTTGCGGGCCACAGCGCGGGCAGCGTTCACTTCAAGCAGGACCTGCGCTTCCTCGGCGCTCATGGTCTGGCTCCCCACGTCCTGGGCTTTGGGGGTGGCAGCAGGCACAGTGGCCTGGGGCACCTGGGCCGAAGCAGCGGGCGTAGGAGCAGTGCTTCCACCGCAGGAGGTGAGGGCGGCGGCACCAATGAGAACGAGGGTCAGAGCGGTCAGACGGACTGGATTGAGCTGGAGCATGAGGGAATCCTTTTTCGCACAGTGAGTGCTATGCGGTTGAAGTACCCATACCTTAGAAATCACAGGCTGTCAGACCGCTCACAGGACCAATCATTAACGTGACTACCCTGTCATCTATAGATATTTAAGTGAAGAATTCGTCTTTTAATGGCAAAACACAGGGAAGACCACCCAAAAGACGCCCACGCATCAGCAATGTTCCTGACTGACCGGCTTTTTTACTCCGTAAGAAAAAACAAGACGGATTTTTTGGCATCAGCCTGTCGTTTGCCACTTCAAGACGTTATGTCTTGGCGCGTCTGACACACGAATTTCCCCTTAACTGACCAAGCTGATGCTTAAGTTAAGGTTGAGTTACCTCCTCAGAGACACACAAAGCCTGCCCAATCTAGGCGCGATCGGGCAGGCTCTTGGGCACGTTCTGGAGGGGGCCGGAGTCAACTTTTGGGGATATCTATATCGAACAGGGCCCGCACGAACTCCTGACTGTCGAAAGGTTGCAGGTCGCCTGCCTGTTCGCCCACACCGATAAACTTGATGGGCACACCCAGCTCACGGACAATCGGAATCAGGATGCCGCCCTTGGAAGTGCCGTCCAGTTTGGTCACGATGACCCCTGTGAGCGGGGTGGACTCATGGAACTTCTTGGCCTGTTGCAGCCCGTTTTGCCCGGTCACTGCGTCCAGAACCAGCCAGACCTCGGCAGGTTCACCGGGATCGGCCTTTTCAATCACGCGCCGAACCTTTTTCAGCTCTTCCATCAGGTTGTGCTTGTTGTGAAGTCTGCCTGCCGTATCCACAAACAGCAGATCGGTGCCGCGTGCCGTGCGGGCCGCCGCGCCGTCGAAGGCCACGGCTGCCGGATCGCTGCCCTCGGCTCCCTGGACCACGGGAATCCCCAGGCGCTCACCCCAGACCCCCAGTTGGGCACCCGCCGCCGCACGGAAGGTATCTCCGGCAGCAAACATCACGCTTTTGCCATGGGTCATGTAGTACTGCCCCAGCTTGGCAATGGTGGTGGTTTTTCCCACGCCGTTTACACCGATGACCATAATCACATGCCCCTTGGGATCCACGCGGCTCCGGCGGGCATCGGGCGCAAAGCCCAGTTTGCGGAATTCGGCCCGCCGGGCGTCGGGTTCCAGTTGCAGGGTCAGGGCTTCCATCAACGCTTCCTGCAGGTTGGTCTTCTCGCTGCGCTTGACATCTTCCAGAATTTCTTCGGTGGCGGCGCGGCCCACATCAGCCGCAATCAGGGCATATTCAAGGTCTTCAATAGAGTCCAGACGGTTGGTAAACACGTCGCGCACATCGTTGCCCAGAAATCCGGCGGTTTCATTGATCTGCTTGCGCGTTTTGCTCAGGCCGTCGCGCAGACGCTCGAGCCAACTCATGGCAACACCACAACGGAATCGAGTTTGGAGAAGGAAAAAGACAGCATGGGTCTACGATAGCGCGGCCTGCGCTGCCTAACCGGGATGCTTGACCTGTGTCTGTGCCTCGCGCATCAACATCAGTTTCAGAGTGCTGAGGCGGCCTTTGCTGAACACACCCTTGATCAGCACGCGTTCTCCGGCGGCCAGCACGGGGATGTCGTGCCCGTAGAGGCGTTCCAGTTCAGGCTGGCCCGTGATGTTTATTTCTGTAAAGCGGTAGTCCAGCGCCCGCAACTGGGCGTGAGCCTGCTCGCACAGGTGGCACCCGGGGCGAGAATAAAGCGTTAAGGCTGGAAGGCTGGAGCGGGCCGTCATGACTGAACCGTAGCTCCTTCAGGCCCGCGCAGGCACCGGCACGGGCCGGGTCAGCAACACCATGGACTGCACGGGCGCGTACATGTCGTTCGAGGCAATCGGATCGCCCACGCCCGAGAAGCTCCGCAGCACCTGTCCACCCTGCCTGACCGCAAAAATCTGACCTTCGTTGGTGATTTGCAGCAGCCAGGGCGCGTCGGTGGGTTCGCCCACCAGTGTTTCCAGCGTGAAGGTGACGCCGGGCGTGCCATCGACCTCGATCTTGCGGATTTTGCGGGCCACCCCGTCCACGATGTACACCGCGCCGTAGCCGTCTATGCCCAGGCCTTCCAGCGGGCGCAGGCTCTCGCTGTTGCGGTCCAACCGGAAGGCGTAGCGGCTGATGTATTCGCCCTGAGAGGTAAATCTCTGGACCTCGTTGTTGCCGCTGTCGAGGATATACACGTGTCCATCGGGGGCGGCGACAATGGTGCGTGGACGCTCGAAGCGGCCCAGTCCCTGCCCACGTCCACCAAAAGTCCGCACAAACCGTCCGTCCGTGGTGTACACGTTGACGTGGTGGGCCTCGCCGTCCAGCACATACACATGGCCCTGCGTCACGGCAATGCCCACGGGTTGCAGCAGTTCGCCTTCGCCCAGGCCGTAGGCCCCGAACGCCAGAATCTCCCGGCCATCGGGGCCGTGCTTGCGGACCAGCGCCCCGGTTTTGCCCTGCCGGTATTCCAGAAGCGTGACGTACAGGTTGCCCTCAGCGTCGCCCGCCATGGCGTTGGGGGCGCTGGGCAGATTGCCCTCGGCGTTGCCCTGATCGCGCATGCTGACCCGCAACTTGCCCTTCAGGTCCAGCAGGCGCAGCGTGCCGCGTTTTTCCTGCACGCTCATCGCCAGCGTCACGGGATCAGAAAACACCTCGTCGGTCAGCACGCCCGCGTCTATCCGCGCCATCACTTCATCCAGCGTGGGGCGCTGAGCA
>JAQBPF010000205.1 GCA_028287665.1 Deinococcus sp.
GGCTGGCCCGCAGGACTTCACGGGTCACGCCTTGACGCACGCCCCGGCCATCGCGCAGGGCGGCGGTGACTTGTTCTCCGGGCAGCGCCCCGCGTACCAGCACCACACCATCGGCGTCGCGGGCCAGCCCCAGCCCCCCGGCAACGAGTTTTTCTATTTCGAGTGTGACCAACCCTGTGTGTTCTGGGGTGGCGGGAGTGTGTGCGGCGTCAGACATAACCTACAGGGTAGCGCAGGGCGGCGCGGGGAAAAGGGAGCGGGCGGGGAAAGGGTCTGGGCAACGGATAAGGGCGGCCCTTTCCTGCTGGCCGCCCCATTTCTTTTGACTCGTGTTCAGCCTTCTTCTTCGTACTCCAGATACGTGTAGCCCAGCAGTTCCTCGCCGTAGTCTTCGAGGAGCTCGGTTTCCTGCTCCGGCGTCAGCATTTTGGCTTTAATGGCGGCGTCGGCCTGATCTTCAATGGCGTCGCGCAACATGGGTTCTTCGTAGCCCATCGACTCGATCATGCGGCGGGCTTTCTGGCCGCGCACAAACAGATCGATGTGGTACCGCCCGCCCGGACGCACCGTGATGTGCGCCTCGCTGACCTTGCCGAACAGGTTGTGAGAGCTGCCCAGCACGTCCTGATACGCGCCCATCAGGAACACGCCGAGGTAGTACGGCTTACCCCCCGGCTCGTGCAGGGGCAACGTGGCTTTCACGTCGCGCAGGTCGATAAACTTCTCGATTTTGCCGTCGCTGTCGCAGGTGATGTCGACAATCGTGCCCTGCCGGGTGGGGCGCTCGTTCAGGCGGTCGACTGGCACAATCGGAAACAGGGCCTGAATCGCCCAGTTGTCGGGCAGGCTCTGGAACAGCGAAAAGTTGCAGATGAACTTGTCGGCCAGCACCTTTTCCAGGTCTTCCAGCTCGTCAGGCACATACTTTTCGTGCTGAATCATCTTGGCGATCTTGCGGAGGATGGCATTGAAGAGTGCCTCGCCGCGTGCCCGGTCTGCCAAAGTCACGTAGCCGAGGTCAAAGAGGTTGTGCAGGGTCTGCTTGTCGCCCACCGCGTCGTTGTAGGTTTCGCGGTAGTTGCGGGCGCTGATGTTCGCCAGCCCTTCTTCCAAATCCTTCACGATCTGGTGGCTGTCACCTTCGGGCGGCGCGAGGTCTTCGAGGTCACGGGTTGGCCCGGTCACGTCCAATACAGGCATGACCAGTACCGCGTGGTGGGCGGTCAGGGCGCGGCCCGATTCGCTGATGATCACGGGTTCGGGCACCTGACGGGCGCGGCAGACTTCCTGCACGGTGTACACGATGTCGGCGGCGTATTCGCGCACGGTGTAATTCATGGAGGCGTAGAAGGTGGTTTTGGAGCCGTCGTAATCCACGCCGAGGCCGCCGCCCACGTTCAGGTATTTCAGCTGTGCGCCAGCGGCGATCAGGCCCGCGTAGGTCTGGGTCGCCTCACGCACCGCCACTTTCACGCGGCGAATATCGGTGATCTGAGAGCCGATGTGGGTGTGCAGCATGACCAGACTGTCCAGCATGTTCTCGGCCCGCAGGCGTTCCACCACGCGCAGCAACTCGTAGGCGTTCAGCCCGAATTTGGCCTGATCGCCGCCCGATTCTTCCCACTGCCCCGAACCACGGGCGTGCAATTTGAAGCGCACGCCGATGGCAGGCTTCACCCCCAGGGCTTTGGCCTGCTTCAGCACGCGGTCCAGTTCGCTGTACTTCTCCAGCGTAATGACCACGTTTTTCCCCAGCGTGCGGCCCCACAGGGCCAGCTTGATAAAGCCGTCGTCCTTGAAGCCGTTGCAGCACAGCAGGGCGTCGGGGTGCATCCGCTGGGCCAGACAGAGTGCCAGCTCGGCCTTGCTGCCTGCTTCCAGGCCGTGTGCGTAGTCGTATCCGGCGGCGGCCACCGTTTCCACCACAGCGCGGCGCTGGTTGACCTTGATCGGAAACACGCCCTGATAATGGCCGCCGTAGCCGTACTCGGTGATGGCCGCGCCGAAGGCTTCGTTCAGGTGCTTGACCCGTCCGGCCAGCACCTGCGGAAAGCGCAGTATCACAGGCAGGCTCTCGCCGCGCTCCACGATTTCGTCAATGATGGCCCGCAGCGGCGCGTGCAGACCGGGCGACGGCGTCACTTCCATCTGGCCTTTGTCGGAGACGCGGAACCAGCCGCCACTCCAGTTGGGTACCTGATAAAGCTCGGCGGCGTCGACGGTGGTAAAGGGTTGTCCGGGGTTCAGGGGCGTCGTAGTCAAGGGGCGTCCTCCTCCAAGAAGTTCAGTGGGGTAGGCTCGCCGTGCGCGGGGTTCGGAGTAGCGGACCTGCCGGGGCAGATGGGCACTCAACGGACGCCGTGCGAAACCGGGGGGCATAATACGGCACAGCGCGGCCACAAGTGGGGGGAAGAATGGCATTTGGGCTGGGCTGACACGCGGCAGACACTGGCGTGGCCCTCCCATCCGGCTTCAGACCCCAAAAACCCAGATTCAGGCACAAAAAAAGAGCGAGGGCTCAAGCCTCACTCTCTTTTCTCAAACTCTGTTTCTGGCGGTCCGGACGGGATTTGAACCCGCGACCTTCTGCGTGACAGGCAGATATGCTAACCGCTACACTACCGGACCATAACTGGGCTCTCCATACGGGCAGACCAGCGGACAAGAGATTACGGGCCAGCGGGCGGGAAGTCAAGCGGCGGTGTGGGCAGGGAGGCTGAAAAGGCCGCTGCAGACAGCTTATACACGTATTCGTCGCTGACGTTGCCCTTGAAGTGATCGGCCCCCAGAATCAGGTCGGTCTGAACAAAGCCCAGCCGCTGCACCAGCCGCCGCGAGGCCACGTTGCGCGTATCCAGGTGTGCCACGAATTCCTCGACCTCCAGCCCGCTGTGCAGGAAGCTCAGCATGGCCCGCACGGCTTCACTGGCGTACCCCTGGCCCCACGCGCCCGGCGCAAACACATACGCCACGTCTGCCGTGCGCTGGGCCAGATGAACAGTGGCCTGCACGGTTCCCAGCGCCGTCTGTCCGCTCAAGACCACCCAGTTCAGCCACAGGTCCGAACCATCAGGAGAGCGGCGGGATTCCTGATGGGCAAACCGTCGGCGCAGCGCCTCTGCATCGGCGGGCGGTTTGCCGGGAATGTAGAGGTAACTGCGCGGATCGGCCAGCGCCGCCGCCATCACGGGCGCGTGGGCGGCCACCTGCGGTTCCAGCCGCAGCCTCGGCGTGGTCAGGAGTGGATTGACTTCGGTGACGGCGGGCATGGCAAAGAGTGTAAAGCCCAGTCCGACCCTGTGTTGACCATCCAGCGTCGACCCTCCAGTGTTCGTTTGCCGCCGTGATGCTCTGCGCTCATCCGTAGCCTCCATCATGCTGGGTGATGAACAGGCCGGGAACAGTGGTGAGGGTCGGTGTGCTGGTGGGACTGGTAATGGGGTTGTCGTCGTGTGGGCGGGCCGACGCCCTGAGCGTGCAGCGCGTCACTTCGGGCGGAATGCTGTACACGGTGGCCGTGGTGAACCTGGCCCAGGACCGCCTGGAGCTGCACTGGAACAACCCTGCCACAGGCGAGCCGTATCAGACCTTCGACGCCGTGAGGGAGCGGTTGGCAGGGCAGGGCCGCAAGATGCTCTTTGCCACCAACAGCGGCATCTATGCCCCCGGCCCACGCCCGCTGGGGCTGCATGTTCAGGGCGGAAAAACACTGGTGCGCCTGAACAATGCCCGTTCTGGCGGCAACTTTGCCCTGCTGCCCAACGGCGTATTTTGGGTCAAGGGCAACCGCGCAGGCGTGACCGAAACGCAGGCCTACCGCCGCCAGAATCTGGCTCCCACCTATGCCACCCAGTCGGGGCCGCTGCTCGTGTCGGGCGGCAGGTTGCACCCGGAGTTCAACCGCAGCGGCACCAGTTTCAAGACCCGCAGCGGCGTCGGCGTGTGCAGCGACGGGCGGGTGCGCTTTGTGATCAGTGCTGGCCCGGTCAACTTCTACAGCTTCGCCGTCTTTTTCCGCGACGCCCTGAAGTGCCCCGACGCGCTGTATCTGGACGGCAGTATCAGCGCCTACGCCACGCCGGACACCAATACGCAACTTGCAGAGTTTGGCGGTATCTGGACGGTCTCACGCTAGGTGTCAGGGGGTCTATAGGCTGCGGCCCGGCCTGTCAGCGGCCCACGCGGTACTCTGAGTGCCATGACTGCCAGCACGCCGCCCACCTCGCCTGGTGCCAATCCAGCCAATCCAAATCCGGCCAATCCCAAGGGCGACCTGATTGCCCGCCTGATCACGCTGGGAGCGGGTGCGCCCACATTTCAGGTGTCGTCTGACGGCCCCGCGCACGAGCGGATCTTTCGGGTACGGGTGCTGGTGGGTGGGCGAGAACTGGGCGAGGGTGGCGAGGGCCGCAGCAAAAAGGACGCCGAGCGGCTGGCCTCTGAAGCGGCCTTGAGGGTACTGGACGGACGCCAGGAGGGGAGCGGCGCGGCTTCAGACAACTCTGGGCCGGAAGAAGGGGAAGACGAGGAACCGCGGGGCCAGTGGCCCATCTACGCCGCAGTGCTGGCCGAAGCCCTCGATGTGGCGCTGGATCTGGCCCCCGAAGACGCCTCGGTGGACGACGTGCGCCGGGAAGCGGGCCGCCTCTACCGCGACCTGTTGGCCGATCTGGGACACGGGCCAGAATGAGTCTGACTCTCCCGACCCGTCCGGCGGGGGTGTTGTTCGACATGGACGGCGTGCTGACCGCCAACAACCTCTTCCACCGTCAGGCGTGGCAGGAAGTGGCGCTGGAAGTGCTGGGCCTCACCCTGACCGAACATGATCTGGACACCAAAGTGGATGGAGGCCGCAACCCCGAAATCATCGAGCGGCTGACTGGAAGCTACCCCGACGACGCCCTGGCCCTGCGCTTTCATGATGCCAAAGAGGGCCGCTACCGCCAACTGGCCGCTGGCGCACTGACCGAAGTGGCGGGTCTGAGTGCCTATTTAGATGCCTTAGAAGGGCGCGGCATTCCTTTTGCCCTCGTCACCAGTGCCGACGCCGTCAACGTGGCGTTTGGCATGGAGGCGCTGGGCTTCGGCCCCCGCTTTGGGCCTCGTGTGCTGGGCGAGGACGTGACGCGGGGCAAGCCGCACCCCGAGCCCTTTTTGCTGGGCGCGGCCCGCCTGGGTCTGGACGCCGCCGACTGCGTGGCCCACGAAGACGCCGTGAACGGTGTGCTGAGCGCGGCAGGCGCGGGCTGTACGGTGGTGGCCCTCACGACCACTGCTCCCGCCGAAGCGTTGGTGAGGGCTGGCGCGGCGCTCACCGTACCCGATTTCAGGAACTTTGGACTCTGGCTTGAGTAAGGTACTAAGCGGAAACCCAGCAGGCGCATGAAAGGAGCTGACGCCGAGGCCCGTGCAGCACGGCATCTGCAAGCGCTGGGGCGTCAGGTGGTGGCCCAGAATTACCGCCTCCGGGGCGGCGAAATAGACCTGGTGACGCTGGACGGCCCCGTGCTGGTGTTTACCGAAGTGCGCCACCGCAGCAGCATGCGCCACGGCGGGGCCGCTGCCAGTGTCACGCCGCAGAAACTGGCCCTGATGTTCCGCGCCGCCCAGAGTTACCTGCTGCGCGAACATGGCCGCAAAGATTTACCCTGCCGCCTGGAAGTGCTGACCATCGATGGCCCCGCCGAAACGGGGTTGGTCACGCTGATTCCGGTGGAGTAGGGGAATGGGTTGGAGGGTGGGGGAATCCTTCCACCCTCCGGACGGGTGTTGATGGCCGAATATCCGGCCCTGCTGATCCATCCGGCCACCAGAGGTTCGGCACACGTCGCCCGCCCCATCCTGGTGGCCACTTCCTTTGCTGCGCCGCTTGACCAGTCGGATGGTGCTCATACCTGCTCCCGCAACTGCACTCACCCGG
>JAQBPF010000216.1 GCA_028287665.1 Deinococcus sp.
GCGACTACGACGACAGAGGCCACAGCGACGACGGCAACGACCACCACTGCAGCTACCACGACCACTGAAGTAGCGGCTGCCCCTGCAGCAACGGCGACCACGACGACGGCAACGACCACGGTAACCACCACCGCTGCCCTGCTCGCAGACCCCCGCTTCAGCACGCTCGCTGGCTTGATTCAGGCTGCCGGACTGGCTGATACCCTCAACAGCGGCACCTACACCATCTTTGCGCCCACCAACGACGCCTTCGCGAAAGTGTCGGCCAGCACGCTCTCCACCTTGCAGGCTGATGTGGCCAAACTGCGTCAGGTGCTGCTGTACCACGTGGTTGCCGCCAGCATCGACGGCACCAACCTGGCCGGAGCCAGCGAATATACCAGCGCCCAGGGTGGACGTCTGGCCGTGACCCGCACCGGCACGCCTACCGTGACCCGGATTGGCGACGCCTCCATCGATCTGGCTTCTGCCCTGGATGTGGGCGCGAGCAAGGTCTACGCGATTGACACGGTCCTGATTCCCCAAGAACTCCGCTAAAGCTTCTCCGCTTTTGCCGCCGCGCTCCTGCTTGGGGCGCGGTTTTTTATGCCTTCCTTCCTGCCCTTTCTAGCCCTTCGGCGAGACTGGCCGGACGCCTTCCAACGGATGCTGGCGCAAGAAAGCCGCCCAGGTCGCTGCCGTGCGCGACAAGTTGCGCGTCTCGGTCCACAGCCAGAAGGGGGTGTAGAGGCTGCGGGCGGTCACCAGTTCATCGCGGAAGATTTCGGCGCTCAGGCCAGTGCTCAGCAGCCCACTGCTCTCAAAGCGCCGCAAAATGCCAGCTCGGTCATAGGGCACGCGCCGCAGTTCTGTGTGCCAGCCCTGCGGAGTGGCCGTCAGGAGCAGGTAGCCTGCGCGGGGATCGCCATCGGCGGGTGCGCCTACTGCGCCCGTATTCAGCACATGCACACTCTGGCGGCCCGGCAAGTTAAACACCGCGTCGGCCTGACGGTGAATATGTGAGCCGATCAGGACCCCGTACCGTCCAGCATCCGACAATTCTGCGACCCGTTCCGGCAGGGTGCGCTCGCTGATGCCTTCGCGGTACTCGGTGGGTGTGCCGTGTGCAATTAAAACATCAGGCAGGCCGGGGGCACTGAGGGTCAGGAACATGGGCCAGTCTGCGGGGGTATGCAGCAACCCGGCCCGCTCCAGTTGATCTACACTCCAGGCCGTCGCGCCCCAGAATGGATCGGCAAACCAGTCAGCGGGCAAATTGCTGCTGCGTGCCTGCCACAGCCGCAACAGATCGTCGTGGTTGCCCAGCGTAAAACGCACGCCCAGTGGGAAGGCAGCGGGCAGATTCAGCACCATCTCAAGCGCCTCTACACTGTCGGGGCCACGGTTGACCACATCACCGTTCACGATCAGGCCCTCGGCTCCCTGTTGGCGGGCGTCCTCCAACACGGCCCGCAACGCGTCAGCATTTCCATGAATGTCGGCCAGCACAGCAAGACGCATCACGCCTATTCTACGGGGCCGAGGCAGGCCAGCGCCCTGAATTGATTCTCAATAGAGTTTGAACGTGGGCTGAACGCTCTACACTGCCTGCATGATCGAGGCACTGATCGGAAACACGCCCCTGCTTCAGCTTCGGCGGGTCGTGACGCCAGAAATGGCCGACGTATTCGTTAAATTGGAGGGCCAGAACCCCGGCGGCAGCATCAAGGACCGCACCGCTCTGGGCCTGATCGAAGATGCCGAGCGGCGCGGCCTGCTGAAACCCGGCGGCACGATTGTGGAACCCACCAGCGGCAACACCGGGATTGGGCTGGCGCAGGTGGCTGCGGCCAAGGGCTACCGCCTGATCCTGTGTATGCCCGCCCAGATGAGCGAGGAACGCAAGCGCACGCTGCTGGCTTACGGCGCAGAACTGATCCTGACCGACCCCGAACGCCGGATGCTGGCCGCCATAGAGGAAGCCGAGAAGATTTCGGCGGAAACGGGCGCAGTGATGATGGGGCAATTTACCAACCCCGCCAATCCTCAGACGCATGAGCGCACCACCGGGCCGGAACTGTGGGAACAGATGGGCGGCCAGATCGACGCCTTCGTATACGGCTCCGGCACAGGCGGCACCATCAGCGGGGTGGGGCGGTTTCTGAAAAGTCAGAATTCGGCGGTGAAGGTGGTGGCCGTGGAGCCTGCCCGCAGCGCGGTCCTCAGCGGGGGCGAACGCGGCGAACACGGCTTTCAGGGCATGGGACCAGGGTTTATTCCTGCCAATCTTGACCGCAGCGTAATCGACGAGGTATTCCCGGTCTGGGAAGAGGACGCCTACCCGCTGGCCCGCCGACTGGCACGTGAGGAAGGGGTCTTTGTGGGCATGAGCAGCGGCGGCATGGTCTGGGCCGCGCTGGAAGTGGCCCGCCGCCTGGGGCCGGGCAAGCGGGTCGCCACCATTGCCTGCGATACGGGCGCACGCTATCTCACCACCAGCCTGTTTAACGATCAGGGCACGGGCACCCCGAAGGGCTACCAGCCCTACTCACTTCAGCGGGTAGCGGAACAGCCGGAGCTGGCCTGACCGCCCCCCTTATGTTAAGAACTTCACACTTTTAGTCAGACTGGGACGTCCTCAACACCTTATACTTTCCTCATGTTGCCCCAAAAACTTCTTGCCGAAGCCATCGGTACTTTTGCACTTATTTTCGCTGGCGTTCTCGCCATTGCCAACGACGCGGGTCTGCTGGGTGTCGCTTTTGCCCACGGTCTGGCTATTGCGGTCATGGCGATGGCGCTGGGCACGGTCAGCGGCGGACAGTTCAACCCCGCTGTCAGCATCGGCCTCAGCCTGACCAAAAATCAGGATTGGCGCACCACCGCCGCCTTTATTCCTGCCCAGCTGGTCGGAGCGACTCTCGGTGCGTTTGCGGCACTGGCCACCGTGGGTGAAGCCAAAATGAAAGCGGTCGGCTTCGGCGTGGCCAACCCCGGCGCGGGCATCAGCTCCGGCGGCGCCTTCCTGATGGAAGTCATTCTGACCGCCTTCCTGGTTCTGGTCGTCGTAAAAGTGGCTATCCATCAGCGCAGCATCCTCGGCGGCCTGATCGTGGGTCTGACCATCGTGGTGGACATTCTGGCAGGCGGCCCCATCAGCGGCGCGGCCATGAATCCCGCCCGCTCGTTCGGCCCCGCGCTGGTGTCGGGCGACTGGACCAACCACTGGATCTACTGGCTGGCTCCCATCATCGGCGCTGGCCTGGGTGCGTTTATTGCCGAATTTACGGAAGGCCTGCGGCCCAAAACCGTTCCCCCTCTGAAGAACTGATACGGACTGAAGGTAAGAGAGGCGGCCCCGATGATAGGGGCCGCCTCTCCTGTTTGGCTGTGAGCCAGCGAAGACCAACGCGCTCGCCTGTGCTCCAGCCTCTTGCCGCTTAGCGCCGTCCGCCGCCAAACATGCCGATCAGATCATCCAGGCCGCTGCCGTTGCCGTCACGGTCCAGCACCTTGTTGAGGGTACCGAACAGGTCGCCGCCTGGAGCCTGTTGGGTCTGGGGCTGCTGCTGTTGCCCGCCGCCCAATACGCTGCCCAGCATACCGCCAAGGCCGCCCATATTGCCCTGCTGAGGCTGCTGCATCTGGGGCTGCTGTTGCTGCCCGCCGCCCAGTAAACCGCCGAGCATGCCACCCAGGCCGCCACCTGCACCGCCACCCAACATGCCGCCCAGAATGCTGCCGATGTCGCCACCACCGCCCTGCATTTGACCGCCCTGTGCCTGACCCTGCCGCTGACGGCTCAAGTATCCCATGATCAACGGGGCCAACATAGACAGCACCTGCATCGCCATCTGAGGATCGATGCCTGCCCGCTGGCCGACAGCGTTGGCGGCGGCCTGCTGCTGCCCGCCGAACACGTGGCCCAGAATCTTCTGGCCGTCCTGAGTGTTGGGGATCTGACCCTGACCGAAGGCGTCGAGGGCGCTGCCGTCGTGTTGATCGAGTGCGCCGGTCAGGGCGTCGAGGCCGCCGGGTTGCGTGGCGTTGCGCGTCATGGCCCCCAGCAGCAGGGGCACGGCGGCTTCCAGCGCGGCGCTGGTCTGGTTGGGGTTGGTGCCCAGTTGGTTGCCTACCGTTTGCTGTGCCTGTCCCATTCCGCCCAGCATGTTAAAGATGTCCATCATGGTGTGATCCTCCGTGGGCGCAGTGGCCCTGAGCAGGGCTGCATGTGAAAAAACCGTCATGTTCAAGTGCTGACTGACAGATTACGCTTCACATGCTCCCACTGACACCACCGGAAGGCGGCAGACGTTCAGGAAAAGCTGAGCTTCGTGGGGGTCGGCATAGAAAGGGCTCGGCGGGCAAATAGGCATGAGCGTTTCGCGCTATGCAGATAGAGTAAAAGGGTGAGCGCCGTTGAAAAGCCCCAACTGTCCCATGAGGCAGTACACCGCAACCAACGGCGAGTCTTGTTGGTGAGCGGAATCAGTTCTCTCGTCTTATTTGCCGAGAACGCTCTATTTCCGCTGCATCACAGCTGGCCCCAACAGGTGCTGGTGACGCTGGCGGCCTTCAGTGCGGCACTGAGCTGTGTCTACAGCTGGAAAGGTATGGGCTGGCACGGGTTGTTCTGGCTGATGACGGCGGCGCTGCTGCGGACGATTGCTTACGTTTTCGCGCCGCTCACCTTCAACGGTCTCAGCAAAACGTTGGTTTACGTGACCTTGTTGCTGGCCATCAGCGGCTTCTGGTGTGCCACCCTTTGGATGTGGCAAAAGCAGAGGCGGGCAACATCATGACGCTCTCCCTCTCCCCCAGCTATTTCCGAGGCGATCCGGTGCAGATTGCGCGGCTGGTGTTGGGCGGAACGCTGGTACGGGTGCTGCCGGGGGGCGAGCGCCTGAGCGGGCGGGTGGTGGAGGTGGAAGCCTACGATTGCCCCCGCGATCCAGCCTGTACGGCGGGCCGATTTCACGCCGCCCGCAGCGCAGAAATGGCGATTCCGGCGGGGCAATGGCTGTTCTGGACGGCGCACGGCCACCCGCTGCTTCAGGTAGCGTGCCGGGAAGAGGGCGTGTCGGCCAGCGTGCTGATCCGGGCCATAGAACCGCAGGAAGGTATCGGACAGATGCTGACGCACCGCCCGGTGACGCGGGAACGCGACCTGACCAACGGCCCCGCCAAACTGGTGTACGCGCTGGGGCTGAATCCAGCGCAGATTACGGGAACCTGGGTGAACAGTGTGGGGCTGCATCTGTGTCTGCCCGAAACGCCCGTGCCCGATGAGCAGGTTGAAACAACGGCCCGTGTGGGTATCCGCGAGGGCCGCAATTTGCCGTGGCGGTTCCTGCTTCGGGGGAATGCGTGGGTGTCGCCCGCTGTGCCGAGCATGGAGTTGGTGGTGGGGTAGACGAAGGCCCGGAGCGTATACCATTGCCTTTTCCAGACCGGCTAGAAAGGAGAGCGATGCCCTACGTTCATATCCGCATCACAGACGAAGGCGTGACCACGGAGCAAAAGGCCGAACTGGTGGCCCGCAGCACCCAAATGCTGGTGGATGTTCTGGGAAAAAACCCCAATACCACGGTGGTTGTGATCGAGGAAGTGCCCCTTGAGAACTGGGGCATCGGCGGAGAACTGGTGAGTGCGCGCCGCAAGCGGGCAGGCGCAGCGCTCCCCGGCAGGCCCGAACACGTGGAGCCGCCCGAAAATAACCCTTAGGTTGGCCCCCGCACGGTCTATCCTTTCCCATGCCCGACCACCCCACCGCCCTCACCCCGGCCCATCTGCGGGCGTTGGCCCTCCGCACACTCAGGCCGCAGCCCTCCATTCAGGCCGCGCTGAACCACATGAAATTCGTGCAGGCCGATCCGATCCGTGTTCCGGCGCGTGCCCAAGACCTGACGCTGATGGCGCGGGTGGCGGGCTACCGCGCAGGAGATCTGGAGCAGCAGTATGCCGTGCTGGACGCCGAGGAAGACATGTTGCCCAATTACGGCTTCGTACCCCGGCAAGTGCAGGCGTGGCTCCATCCGCGTGAGGTGGCCCCCACCCGCATAGAGCGCGAACATCCGGCCCTGCTGGACAGCATGCGGGCACTACTGGAGGAACGGGGCGAACTGCACCCCAAAGAGGCGACGGCGGCGCTGGGCGTGGGCCGCGTACAAAACGCCTGGGGCGGGCAATCCAGCGGCACCACGCGGGCGCTGGACGCCCTGCATTACCGGGGAGAAGCGCGGGTGCTGCGGCGTGTGTCGGGCGTGCGGGTGTACGGCCCCGCCCCACATCTGGCTGCCCTGCGTGCCGATCCCCTGGCCGATGCCGAGCGCGTGCAGCACGTCGTTTCCTTGCTGGCCCACCTGTACGGCCCACTGCCCGAAGCCAGTTTGGGCTACCTCGTCGGCCTCAGCGGGTTTGGGCTGCCGCACCTCAGAACCTCTTTGCGGGCGGCCTTCAAACGGGCGGTGAAAGAAGACCTGATGGGCGCGAAGGTGGACGGTGTGCGCTACGTCTGGCCCGCCGAGTGGGAGCTGGAAGACCTGACTGCGCCGTCGGGGCTGCGAATCGTGGGGCCGTTTGACCCGCTGGTCTGGGATCGCCGCCGCCTGGAGCATCTGCACGGCTGGGCCTACCGCCTGGAGGCCTATACGCCGCCCGCCAAGCGCCAGTTCGGGTATTACGCGCTGCCGATCTTCTGGGCCGAACGCGCGGTGGGCTGGGCCAATCTGCGGGCAGAAACGGGCGAGTTGCAGTCCGGCGTGACCTGGCTGCCAGGAGTGCGGGAAACGGCAGCACTCCGCAAGGGCCTGGGGGTAGAACTGGCGCGGTACCGGGCATTCCTGGGTCTCAATCAGTCCTAGAAGGTGTATGTTGACCAGCATGTCAGGAAGCATTCAATCTCAATCCCGTGGGCAAGCTGTGGCTGAACTTCTGATGCGCGGGAGTCTGTACGGCCTGGGCGCAGCGGCACTGGGCGCAGGCCTGGGCTACCTGCGCGGGCATACGCTGGCCGGAGCGATGGACGGCCTGAACTGGGCAGGCTTTTTGCTGTGGATGGTGGCTGGAGCGATGATCTACGGCTCCATCGGCACTTCGGGGGCAGAAGTGACGCTCCGCAGCCGATTGGGAGAGGGAACCAAGCTTGACCCGCTCCCTTTTGCGCCGATGCTGACGGCACTGGGAGCAGGCAGCGTGTGCTTTGTGCTGGCGTGGCTGCTGCGAAATCTCGCCTGACACGGTATCTGAGAACTGCATTGTCTGAGCAGTGGCCTTGCTTCAGCAGCCGGGCCTGGACATCCAAAAGACCGGGCTCAATCCGGCCAGTTTTCCCAAGCCACCGCCACCCGCTCCAGCGCCTCGCCCACCCCGCTCTCCCGGTCGGTGGTTCGGGCCGCCTGCCGCGCGGTAGAGAGCAGATTCAGCGCCAGGCCCGCCCGTTCCTCAGTGGCAAACTGCTGGGGCCAGAGCGTCAGCCCGTGCCGCGCCAGTTCGGCCAGATAGGTGGCGCGCAGTCCGGGGCCGAGGCGCAGGCGTTCGGCGGTATTCAGGCGCAGGGCCAGCAGATGTGCGAAATCGACGCCCAGCGGCGCGGCCTGCGTCTGGCCGTAGTCGATCAGAATGGGCGGTCCGCCTCCCTCCGGCCACAGCACCTGCCCGGAATGAATGTCACCGTGCGCCAGCGTGACGCCGGAAGTGGCGGCCAACAGCTCTGGCAACTGGCGAGCGGCGTCCTGCACGGCAGCACCAGCGAACCGCGCAATTTCTTCTGCCTGCCGAACAGCCCGCGCCAGGTTCCACGTCCACGGTGAAATCCGCTGGGTTTGGGAAGTGGGCGCAGTCAATTCAGGGCGGTTCCACCAGAAGGCGTGGTGCAGCGCCAGCAAGCGCACGATGTCCAGCAACGCGGCTTCCCGCGCCTCGTCGGTCACGAAGGCTCCCCAACCGAATGTGGAATCGGTCAGGTCAGCGGTGACGAGATGGGCGCGGTGGCCCTCTGGATCAAGCGCGGCGTGCAGCAGCGGCGCGTGCGGTACGGGCGACAGCGGCGCAAGGTCACGCAGGTAGGTAATTTCGCGGACCAGTCGGCGGTACGGGCGGGGCTGTTGGGCGGCAGCGGGCAGATACTTCAGGAAAAGGGGGCCATGCGCTGAGGCGTAGCGGGCAAATCCGGCGCCCTCGCCCGTCCATGCTTCCAGACGGCGCAGCGCACCGGGAAAGGCGGCCCGCACACCGGGCGGCAGGCGCGGCGAAACGGCGGGGGCGTCTGAACTCGAAGCCTCTCGCCAACGCTTCAGCAGATGCAGCAAGCCTAGGCGATCAGCGAGAACAGACCCACCACGCCGCCGAGGGCCGCCACGCCCGCCAGCACCACGCCCAGGCAGCCGAACATGCCGCGCCGCCGCCCCATGTGGCGAGCATGGCCCCGACGCCCGTATCCGGCGTGGTGGCCGCTGGAATGGCTGTGGCCCCCCAACAAGCCCCCCCGACGACCACTGCTGCGACTAA
>JAQBPF010000217.1 GCA_028287665.1 Deinococcus sp.
GGGCGAATTTGGGTGGGAGATTGGGTCATGTGGTGTCCTTCTGGGGCATTGCAAAGGGGAGAACGGCAATCACTGCGCTCACTCAAGGCAGAAAAACGTCGAATCCTGTGTTTTGAAATAGTAAGAAGAGTGGATGGTCTACTGCAAACGGGTTTTGCCAACAGTATGGATGGACAAGTGGCCTGATCTTTAGCTCCTCACCCTTGTCTGATACCGCCCGGAGGGAGAAGGCTGAAACTTGCAGAGCGGCGGAGGTAAGCGGGCGCAGCGATTGCTTTAAACGCTTTTCATCCCCTCAAACGGCTCTCGGCACGCCTGACACACATACATTCTCTTGCACAGGGCCGAGCCGAATGAGGCGGTCATGCGCGTGTCGAACGAGCCGCAGCGGGGGCAGCGCACGGCTTCCAGCTCCAGCGTCATGAACAGGCTGGATTCACCGTTGGGCGCGGGCGGCGCGATGCCGTAGGTTTCCAGCTTGGCGCGGGCTTCGGGCGTAATATCGTCGGTTGTCCACGGAGGGCTGAAGACGTTCTCCACGGTGACAGTGTCGGCCCCGGCAGCGGCCAAGGCGTCGGTGATGCCCTGCCGGATCACATGTAAAGCGGGGCAGCCGGAAAAGGTGGGCGTAAAGCGCACGCGCACGCCACTTTCACCGATATCCACGCCGCGTACCATCCCCATTTCCACGATATTCACCACCGGGATTTCGGGATCGGCCACGCCGCGCAGGGCGTCCCAGTAGATTTGAGTCATCCGGGCGGTCATCACCACACCTGAGATTCAGGAAATTTCCGCGCCACACGCTGAAAATCGGCCAGGAGCGGTGCGAGGTGTTCGGTGTGTTGGTGGCGGCTGTAGGGGAGGGGAGAAGAGGCGGGAATGCTCAGGCCCACACCTTCCAGATGCCCGCGCACCAGCGCCGTCCAGCGGGGCTGCAGGGCAGCTATATCGGGCAGCAGGCCCGCGGCCACCGCGTCAGCTTCAGCGGACAGGGGATCAAACAACGCCAGTGCGTAGGGCCAAATCTGGGTTAAAGCGTCCTGCGTGCGCCGTGTGCTTTCTGCCGTGCCCAGCGCGAGGCGTTCCACCCACAGCGCCGTATGTTGCAGGTGGAATTTTTCTTCGCGCAGGGCCTGTGCGGCAGCCTCGGCCAGCGGCACATAGGCACTCTGACGGGCGGTATCCAGCCACAGCACTTCCCAGGCATCAAACAGGTATTGGCGCACCATCGTCACGGCCCAGTCGCCTTTGGGCAGTTCTGTCAGCGGGGTATTGCGAAACTCGGCAGGGTCCCGGTGATAGGCCAGAGCATCGGCGTTGCTGCCGTCCAGTGCGGCCCGCAGTCCCAGCCACAGGGTCGCGTGACCCAGTTCGTCCTGGGCAATATTCGCCAGTGCAATGTCTTCTTCCAGCAGCGGCGCGTGCCCCGTCCATTCGGCCACCCGGTGCGACAGCGTGATCTCGTCGTCGGCCAGCGCGGTGAAGCGGGCGATCAGGCCGGTTTTGAGGCTTTCACTTAATGCGGTGAGGGTCGTTTCAGTCATGGTCGCCACCCCGAATGGCCTTCTTGTGGGCGCTGGCATGCTGGCCTACCACGCCGTAACTGCTCTGCTGCTTGTAGGTTTTGTCTTTGGCAGGCGCAAACCAGCTCTCTACCGTGTCTGCGCTGTCCACACTCCGCACCAGGGCCGATTCGGGCACCAGCCACCACACCAGCAACTCATTGCCGTACTGGGCACGGGCAGCGTCTAGCGCGGCCTGCGGGCTCCCTGCGTCCAGTGTTCCCAGGTGGTCGCCCAGCACCATAGAGCGGCGGTTGGTCTTCTTCCCGAAGATATGGAAGCTGCCACCGTCACCTTCTGGCAGGCCTGTTCCGGCGTCCAGCTCCTGCTTGGTCAGCGCGAAAATATGATCGGCGCGGGCCACCCACAGGCTCACCGCCGCCGGACGCCGCGCAAACACGCTGCGGGCGGTAAACAGGGCGTGCTGACCGTCGCCTGCATGGACGCTGCCCACCGCCTGATGCACCTTGCCGGGGCTGTCCTGCTTGAACACTTCCCAGCGGGGGAGTTCACTCATGCCTGTTTGGCTCCGCTCTCCCGCGCAGCGTAGGCGTCCAGGGCGTCGCGCACCCAAGCGCCATCGGTGTGCGCCTGCTGACGTGCCCCCAGCCGCTCTTTATTCAGGCCGCGCTCGCCCTTCACGATGGCCCAGAATTCCGTCCAATCGATCGGGCCGTGCTTCCAGTTGCCCTGTTCATCCTGATACATGTCGGCGTCGGGAATGGTCAGGCCCGCTTCCAGAAGCTCCGGCACATGCTCGTTCATGTATTCCTGCCGCACTTCGTCGTTGCTCTTCAGCTTCACACCCCAGCGGCTCAGCACGCCACTGTTGGGGCTGTCGGCGTCGTGTGGGCCAAGCATCATCAGGCTGGGCCACCACCAGCGGTTCAGGGCGTCCTGCGCCATTTCGCGCTGCTGGGGCGTGCCCTGCGCGTACAG
>JAQBPF010000237.1 GCA_028287665.1 Deinococcus sp.
GCGGGCGTTACCCAGGAGGTTACCTGACCCTGATCCGCACGTAGGCCCGGTCGGCAAAGCTTTCGTGGTCCGGACGGTGGCCCCGAATATACGGATAACGCTCGATCAGCAGGGGGTCGGCACGCAGAAGTTCTGTAAGGGAGCGCTCTGTGATGGCCAGAGTCGGGCCAGGTTGCGGGTAGCCGCTGGTCGCAAAGACCACCTCATGCTTGCCGGGGATCAGCTGATGAAGGTTCAGCAGACGATCGGGCACAGGCTGACCATTGATCAGCCCATATCCCAGCGGGCCGGAATCGTTGGCCAGGGCGGCGTGCGCGGCCAGAAACGGGTCCAGGAGCGGCAAGCTGGGGTCGTGGGTCCTCAGGCGATGGGTCAGTTCGGCAGTCTGCAACAGGTCAGTGCCCTCATCCTGCGGATCGGCGCTGCCTCGCCGTTGCCGTTCGGTGGCCAGCAGGGCGTGCAGAATCAGGGCGCGACCCGCCGCTGCCGCTGTCAGAGAAGGCGGGAGGGCCGCCAGCCCGCCGGGGTCCTGAGAAAGCACGCCCAGGGGACCCACGCGCCACACCTCGCGCCGGGCATTGCTGACGGCGGCAAAGGCGAAGCCCACATTGAGAGCCATGCCGCTTGGATGCACGCGGGCCAGCGCTCCGGCCAATCCTGTGGTCAGGGCGTTGACTGCGCTACGCAGGGTGGCGTTTTCGGGCAGGGCACGCAGGCCCGCCGCGCCCACGGTGGCCGCAAACCGCGCAGGAGTCAGGCCGTGCGGCAGGCTCACACTCTGCCCACCCAGGGTCAGGTCCATTCCGCTCAGAATGGCGATGAAATGAGGAGTGACCACCAGAACATCTGCGCTGAATGCGGGGTCACCGATGCGCGAGCGCACATTGGATTCCACCACACTCAGTGCCATGAACGCAGTGTAGACGGATGAGCACAGAGCGCACGAACTTGCACACCCCACCCCCCTGTCGTGCTCAGCACCGCACGCCACTGGATTCAGAAGAGAGCGCTGTCAGGGCATCAACCGTTCGGTGGTCCAGCCGTTTTCTTGCCGTCTAAACCGGAACCGGTCGTGCATGCGGTTGGGGCGACCCTGCCAGAATTCCCATTCCTGCACCTGCACGCGGAAACCGCCCCAAAAGTCGGGTCTGGGCACGGGTGTACCTTCGGGAAAACGGGCTTCCAGGGCCGTCAACTTGTGTTCCAGCGCTGCGCGGTCGGGAGTGGGCGCACTCTGCGGGTCGCTGGCGTGCGCGGCCAACTGGCTTTCGCGCGGGCGGGCATGAAAATAGGCGGTGCTTTCTTCCTCACTGACGCGCACCACCGGACCATAGGCCCGCACCTGCCGCTCGTGGTCGGCCCAGTGGAACAGCAGTTCCGCCTGCGGATTGCCCGCCAGATCAGCACCCTTATGAGAGTCGTAGTTGGTGTAAAAAGTCAGGCCGCGTGCGTCGGCCCCGCGCAGCAGCACCGTCCGAACAGAAGGTCGGCCCAGGCGGTCGGCAGTGGCCAGACTCAGGGCGTATGGCTCGCGTAAGCCGTCAGCAATGGCTTCATCCAGCCATCCCTGAAACTGGGCCAGGGGGTCCGGATTCAGCGCGGCGCGGCGAAGTTCGGCGCGGGTGTAACTCAGGCGCAGGGCGGTCAAATCGGTACCGCTCATGCGGACGGCACCTGCTGGCGCTGCACCTGTTGACAGTGGGGGCAAAAGTGGGTGCCACGCTGGGCCAACACGATTTTTTCGATGGTGGTGCCGCAGCGGTCACAGGGCTTTCCGGCCCGGTCATACACATGGTGGCGGTGCTGGTAGGCTCCCGCCTCGCCGTCATGTTGGGCATAGGTGCCGTCGCTGAGGGTACTTCCACCCGCCTCGACCGCCGCGCCCATCACGTCGCGGACGGCGTGGTACAGGCGCGTGGCCTCGTCGGCGTTCAGGCGCGTCTGGGCCGGATGAATCTGGGCGGTCCAGAGGCTCTCGTCGGCATAGATGTTGCCCACCCCGCTGACCGGTTTTTGAGACAGCAGCCAGGGCTTCACGGCCCCGCACGAGGCCGCCCGCGCCACAAAATCGGCCACCTCGAAGTCATCCGAAAGTGGTTCTGGCCCCATGCCAGCCAGCGTGGGCATACTGGCGTACTCGCCGGGGCGCACCACCGCCATCTTGCCGAAGCGCCGCGCGTCGTCAAAGTGCAGCGTGCCCTCATCGGTGGTCAGCGTAACGCGGGTGTGCTTGCCTGTCTCCAGCCGGAAGCCGCCCGTCATGCCCAGATGCACGATCAGTTCGAGATCGTGTGGCAGATCAGGAGTTCCATCGGCGTCGGCGGCAGCCAGTTGCAACATCAGGTATTTCCCTCGCCGAGACAACCCGGTCACGCGGCGGCCCACCGCCAGATGGGTATCCCGGTAGCGGTGGGGCGCGTCGTGCTCTATGCGCTCTATCACACGTCCCCGCAGCAGCGGCTCTATTTTTCGGCGCGTCGTTTCCACTTCCGGCAGTTCTGGCATGGGGCGAGCATAAGGCGCTGTAGGCAGCGGCAGTGCGGCTTGTGCTTCCATTCCGTATCTTGCAGCCATGACTTTCCGCGCTGGCCGCACCCTGCTGCTTACGGGCTTCGAGCCATTTCATACCCACCCCAGCAATCCCAGTGCCGCCGCTGCCGAGGCCCTGAATGGGCTGATTCTGCCCGGAGGCCTGCGAATTCATTCGGCCCTGCTGCCTGTAGAACCCCACGCGGCCCGCGCCCGCCTGTTGCCGCTGCTCAGCGAACTGCGCCCCGATGCGGTGCTGCTGACGGGATTGGCGGCAGGCAGGCCACACGTGACCCTGGAGCGCGTGGCGCTGAACGTGATGGATTTTCAGATTCCCGACAATGCGGGGAACACCTACCGCGATCAGCCTGCCGAAGTGGCTGGCCCCCCGGCCCTGCTGGGCACCCTGCCGATGCGGGCCATTCTGGAGGCGTGGCGAACCGCAGGCATTCCCGGCGACATCAGCAATACAGCGGGCCTGTACGTCTGCAATTTCGTGATGTACCACGCGCTGTACACTCTGTTTACCCAGGGCCGCGCGCATGTGTCCACCGGATTCCTGCATCTGCCCGCCAATGCCGAGGTGGCCCTGGCCGTGGCTCCTGGCCGTCCGCCTCTGCCCTATTTGCCTCAGGAGGAACTGACGCGGGCGGTGCGGGTGGCGGCAGGCGTCCTGGGCTGAACGCCAGCCTCGGCCTGAACTTCCACTTGCCAACTTCCCTGATGGTCTGATGAGGCGTGTCGTTCAGGGAAACGGCGCACGCCCCGCCACCCAGCCGCCCGCCTCTCCTCCGGCCCAGTGCCAGCCCAACTCGGCGGCCCCCGGCCTGGACGGCTCCGTGGGCTTTTGCGCCAACGCCGCCAGCACAGCGGCTAGGGGCACACGGCGGGCAAAGCGGGTCCGGGCGTGCCAGGCCGCCAGTACAGACGCCGGATTGCTGGGGCGCAGGCCGCGCAGGGCGGCGTCAGCACGGTTCACGGCCAGGTCAAACAGGGCAGGCGGAACGGCTCCGGTGGGGGCCGTTCCCCTGGCATCTGCATCGGTCAGAAAGGGGCGCTCGGTGGGCATCAGAGGCCAGCTGCCGTCAGGCGAGGCGTTCGCGCTGGGCCAACGCTGCCATCTGGCCCGCATGCCAGGCGGTGTGGCGAGCATTCAGGCGCAGCAGTTCGGACACGCTGAGGGACGTGCCGGAATGCGTGACGGTCAGGGCCAGTGCCGATTCAGGCAGGGCACGGGCAGCGTCCACTTCCCACTCCATCAGACGGGTCAGACCCGCATCGTCGGGTGGGGGCGGTACGGCAGCGGCCCCGGCAATCAGCGTCCAGTACGTGCGTTTGGTGGCGCTCAGGTGCGAGGCCAGGGCGGCGATCCGGGGATGGGGCTGACCATCGGCCCCCGCCAACGCAGAACGCACGCTTTCCCAGGGATGGTGATTGGCCTCATCGAGCAGGGTGGCGAGGGCCGATGGTGAGAACGGCTGTGTTTCCTGTGTCTCCGTCTCCTGTGAGTCTGCCGTCATTGCACGCGCTCCGGCTGACGGTGAATCAGGCGGAAGACCTCTCCACCCCCGTCATTCAACAGGCGTCCGGTCTGCACCATATGGCGGGTAACCGCCTGGGCCTGCGCGGGCGTCAGCGGACTATTGGCACTCAGGTCAGCCAGCGTAAAGCGTCCGCCCTTGCGGTGCGCCAGACGGTACACCATGCGCTCCTGCACGTCGGGCCGCTCCTGTCCATCCAGCGCACGCCCCACGCGGCGGCCAAATATCCACCACACCACCGCCGCCACCAGCAGCCCGATCAGCAGTTCCAGCGGCACCAGGCGCACTGCCACATCGGGCACGGCAAAACTCTGCGCCACCGCCAGCGCCTGGGCTTTGGCCGCTGCCACCTCGGCGGCACCTGCACCGCTGGCAATGGTTTCGCGCAGGATGCGCCGTGCCTTCAGAAACCGCATCACGCCGCCCAGATCGCCCCGCACGTAAATGGCCCCAAAAGCAATCAGCGCCGCCGAGCAGCCCGCTATCAAAGAAAGTCCCCACCGCGCCACGTTCACGTCCGCATGGTACGGGAAAGGGCCACTCGGCAGGGTGTCGGAGGCGCAATTCAGGGACGCCGAACCCGCCTCACCTCAGATGTGGGCGGCGGTTCAGCTGCGTCCAGAACGCGGTGATGGTGGTCATGGCTTCGCGGAACTGGCTGAAGTCCAGCGGTTTGATGACGTAGGCACTGGCCCCGTGGGCATAAGAATCACTGATGTCACGGGGTTCGCCGCTGGTGGTCAGCATCACCACGGGGATATCGCGGGTGCTGGCGCTGGCACGAATGGCGTCCAGTACAGCAAGTCCGTCCATCTGCGGCATTTTCAGGTCCAGCAAAATCACATCCGGGAGGGGGCTGGTGGGACTGCTGGCATTCAGCAGGGCCAGGGCCTCAGAGCCGCTCCCGGCCACACTCACGTCATGAAACACGTGTTGATGCTCACCGCTTTCACGCAGGACTGTCAATGCCAACTCCACATCGTTGGGATTGTCGTCTACAAGTAGTATTCGGCGTCGCTCCACAGTTTCTTCCTCCCCCCCCATTCCGCGCCGCTGCCCAACGCGGCTCCCCTCAGTATGGCCCCCAACTATGAAGATTGTATCAATGTTTCAAAAGCTTTATGTGTACAGAGCACAAAATATGCTTTGATTTCTAAATTCTTCTTTACCCTACAGAGGGTGCACCATGAACCTGATCGGGAAATGACTGAGTGATGATCAATTTCCTACTCCGCAAGAGCTAGACGCTGAAAGAGACGTTCCCCGGAGGACCGCTTTACACTGAAAGGGTGTTAACCAAGCGCATCATTCCCTGCCTTGACGTTCAGAATGGCCGCGTGGTCAAGAATGTCCGGTTTTTTGAAAACCACCGCGACGCCGGAGATCCGCTGCTGTTGGCGCAGGCCTACGAGGCGCAGCAGGCCGATGAACTGGTGTTCTATGACATCACCGCCACCCATGAGGGCCGCAGCCTGATGCTGGACGTGGCGGCGCAGGTGGCCGAACAGGTGATGATGCCCCTGACAGTGGGCGGCGGTGTCAATTACCTGGCGGACTTCCGGCAACTGCTGATGGCAGGTGCAGACAAAATCAGCGTGAACAGCGGGGCAGTGAAGCGCCCAGAGCTGATCCGTGAGGCCAGCGACCACCACGGCGCGCAGTGCGTGATGCTGAGCATCGATGCCAAACGCCGCGCCACCGGAGAGGGCTGGACGGTGCATGTGGGCGGCGGGCGCGTGGATACCGGACTTGACCTGATCGAGTGGGCGGTGCGCGGGCAACAGCTGGGCGCGGGCGAACTGTGTCTGAACATCATGGACGCCGACGGCACCCGCGCCGGATTCGCGCTGGACGCCACCCGCGCCGTATCCCGCGCCGTTGATCTGCCCGTGATCGCGTCGGGCGGGGCCGGACAGCTGACCGATTTCCGGGACGTGCTGCGCGGCGGCGATGAGGGCGGAAACGCTGACGCCGCCCTGGCCGCCAGCGTGTTTCACTTTGGAGAACTGACCGTGCCGCAGGTGAAAGCCTATCTGCAGGCCGAGGGAATAGCGGTGCGCCCCGATTGGCACGATACGGAGGCTGGCGATATGAAAGGCTACGGCCTATGAGCACGCCTCCTGCCTCCAGCCTCGCCGACCTGACCCTGAACGATCTGACCCCGAATGGTATGCACTTCGGCCCCGATGGACTGATTCCCGTGGTGACGCAGGACGCCCGCACCGGCGCGGTGCTGATGCAGGCCTACGCAGACCGCGCCGCCGTAGAGCGCACCCTCGCCACACGCGAGGCCACCTATTTCAGCCGCTCGCGGGGAGAGCAGTGGATCAAGGGGGCCACCAGCGGCCACACCCAGCGCATTGTGGATGTGCGCCTGGACTGCGATGGAGACAGTGTGCTGTACCGCGTAGAGCAGACCGGGGCAGCCTGCCATACCGGGGAATACAGCTGTTTTTACCGCTCGATGCTGGAGGGACAACCCGAAGCCGCCGCTACCGAGAATGGACTGGACGCCACGCTGGAGCGCGTGTACGCCACCATTACCGAGCGCCTGGCCACGCTGCCCGAAACCAGTTATGTGGCCCGCCTGCATGCCGGGGGCCTGGACCGGGTGCTCAAGAAGATCAGTGAGGAAAGCGGTGAGGTGCTGCTGGCCGCCAAAAACGGTGACCGCGCCGAACTGGCCACCGAGGTTGCTGATCTGCTGTTTCATACGCTGTTTGCAATGGCAGAAGTGGGCGTCGGACCTGCGGATGTGGCCGCCGTTCTGCGAGCCCGAGAAGGCAGGACCGGCCTCAAGGGACCAAAAGAAATCGGCTGAGCCACGGTAGAGGTGCCCATGCCTAGCTGAAGCTATGAACATCTAAAAATGAGGGAAAGCTTAAGCCGCGCTAAGGGTCAATCCGTGATCCAAAAGTGCGGCTGTTGCTTATACCCCTTTAAAGCACGACCCGGAGGTTCCACCCATGAACAAGACATTCACCCGCTTTGCTCTGCTCGCCGCCGTTTCCTCCGTTGCTCTCGCTTCGTGCAATTACGCTGTGGTGCCTGAAGCTCCTACTGGGCGGATGGCCTATGGCCTGGACGCTTCCGGTCAGCTGGCCAGCTTTGGCCTCGACAATGCGGGCGCAAGCTACAGCACCCGCGCTTTTTCTGGGCTGGGCACGGGTGAAACGTTGGTGGATCTGGACTTCTGGAACGTAGACAACGGGCTGTACGGCCTGTCGAGCAACGGCACGCTGTATAAGATTGACCCGGCGACGGGCGCAGCGACCAAGGATTATGTCGGCACGACTCTGGGCACGCCTACCGCAATGGACTTCAACCCCGTCGCCCGCCGCCTGCGCGTCTTTAACAGCACCGACGATAACTTCCGGATCACGCCCCTGAACAGCACTGCCGCCGCCGGAACCACCGCTGACGGCAAATTGGTCTACGGCCCGACCGACGTAAAAACCGGAACCAACCCCACACTGACCGCTGCCGCCTACACCAACTCGTTTGCCAGTGCGCCTGTGACGGGCGACACGACGGCGCTGTATTCGATTGATGCAGGTACCGACACGCTGGTGATGCACACGGGCGGTCCGGCGTTCAGCACCCTGAACACGGTAGGCAACCTGAACATAGATGCCCCCAACGGCGCAACCGGCTTCGACATCGTGGGCGCGAGCGAGGCCTACCTCAGCACCAGCAACGGCACGACAACCACGCTTTACAGCGTCAATCTGACGACCGGAGCCACCACCGAAACGGCCAAGATCAACGGCAGCCTGAAGACGTTCGCTGTGGCCCTGCCCGCCAAGGCCGCTCCTCTCTCCAAGTAAGCCAGCACCGAGCAGAGCAGGTCCAGCATCCATCTGGACCTGCTCTGTTTTTATTGAATCCCGTTGCATACTTTCCAAGATGCGGCCCAGTTTGGATAGACCCAGCCCAGACGCCCCCAAAAGTGAATGGCGGGCCTGGGCGCGGGGGTTTCGGGCGGGCTTGCCAGATGGGTCAGGCCCTCTGACCGCTCATCTGGCGGCCTTTTTGCATGCACAGGGGACGCGGCGAGTGCTGGCCTACCGCGCCCTGCCGGGAGAACCGGATGTGTCGGCGTTGGCGGGCCAATTTGAGCTTCTGGCCCCCCGCGCCCGTTGGAAGCCTGAGCCTCATCTGACGCTGCACGACTGGGATACGGCAACCGAACTGAGCCGCTTTGGAGTGCTTCAGCCGCCTGCCAGTGCGCCGCGTGTGCCGCTGGACAGCGTGGATGCCGTGTTGTTGCCCGCCCTCGCCTTTGATGAACAGGGCGTGCGCCTCGGCTACGGTGGCGGTTTTTATGACCGCCTGTTGCCCGGCTTCGCGGGTCTGATGGTAGGCGTGGTCTGGGCAGAATTGACCGTGCCCAGGCTGCCCGCTGAGGCCCACGACGTGCGGGTGGGCTGGCTGGCCAATGGACTGGGTGTCCTTACCACCCGGACGCCTTTGCCCCCCGTTCGCTACAGTTGACGGGTGACCCTGACCCCCGAACAGACGCTGAAGCGCACGCCGCTGCACGCCGCCCACCTGCGTGCGGGTGCCCGGATGGTGCCGTTTGGCGGCTGGGATATGCCCGTGCAGTACAGCGGTGTGAAGGCCGAACACGACGCCGTGAGAACCGGGGCGGGCGTGTTCGACGTGTCTCACATGGGCGAATTCCGTGTGACGGGGCCGGATGCCGCCCTATTTCTGAACCGCGTGACCACCAACGACGTGACCAAGCTGAAGCCCGGACGCGCCGCCTACAACTGGTTGCCCAACGATTCGGGCGGCCTGGTGGATGATATTTACGTGTACCGCGTGGCCGCCGAAGAATTCTTTCTGGTGGTGAATGCGTCGAACATCGAGAAGGATTGGGCGCATTTGCAGCAGCACGCGGCAGGCTTCGACGTCACCCTGACGGATGAATCAGACCGCTGGGGGCTGTTGGCGGTGCAGGGGCCGGAGGCCGAGGCCCTGTTGCAGCCACACAGCAGCGTAGATCTCAGCACCCAGAAGAAGAACGCCTATTTCGCAGCCAGGCTGTTCGGCTTTGCCGTGTGGCTGGCCCGCACCGGATACACGGGAGAGGACGGCTTCGAGGTCTTCACCGACGCTTCGGAGGCCGAAACCATCTGGGACAAGATGCTCGCCATCGGCCTGACGCCTGCGGGCCTCGGCGCACGCGACACCCTGCGGTTGGAAGCGGGCTTTCCGCTGTACGGCCATGAATTTGCAGACCACATCCACCCGCTCAGCAGCACCTATACCTGGGTGGTCAAGAACACGGCTCACCTCGGCGCAGAGCACATTCAGACCGCGCCCAAGCAAAAGCTGATCGGGCTGGCGCTGGACAAGGTTCCGGTGCGCGAAGGCTACCCGGTTCACCTCGGCGGCGCGGTGGTGGGCCACATCACCAGCGGCAGTTCCAGCCCCACGCTGGGCCACCCGATTGGCATGGCGCTGGTGAATGCCGAGGCAGGCAACGCCGACGCCTACGAGGTAGAAGTGCGCGGCAAGCTGCACCCGGCGCGGCGCGTGGAGTTGCCCTTCTATAAACGGGCCTGAACAACGCCTGAAGATTTCTACCCGCCGCCATAGCCGATCCCACACAGCACCACACAGAATTAGGGAGAATGAACCATGCAAACCCCAAGTGAACTGAAATACGCGCCGTCGCACGAGTGGCTGTCTGAAGACGGCACGGTGGGCATCTCCGACTTTGCTCAGGATCAGTTGGGAGACGTGGTCTACGTGGAACTTCCCGAAGTGGGCCGCATCGTGACCGCTGGCGAAACAGTGGCTGTCGTGGAGAGCGTGAAAACGGCGTCCGACATCTACGCGCCCGCCACCGGCACCATTACCGCCGTCAACGACGCCCTGAGCGGCGGCCCCGAACTGGTCAACAGCAGCCCCTACGAAGACGGCTGGCTGTTCAAAATAGACGTGACCGAAGAAAGCAGTGAGTTGCTGAGCGCCGAAGAGTACACCGCCGCAAACAACTGAGGCGCGGTCTAAGGGTCTAGGGTCTGAGGTTCTAAGAATGGCCTGAAAGACCGGTGGGGCGGCTTGGTTGCCCCATGTCTTGGCCTGAACCCATCCACCTAGCCACGCCGAATATCTGCACCTAAGACCCTTGACCTTTAGAGCCTTAGACCCCAACAGGAGCCACCCCATGCGCCCATTGACCGAGTTACTCCAGACCGACGATTTCACCCGCCGTCATTTC
>JAQBPF010000247.1 GCA_028287665.1 Deinococcus sp.
CCCGGCTCCATTCTGGCGTTTGGCGCGGCGGGCGGGTTGGTGCACCCGGTCAGCGGCTTTCAGGTGTCGGGGGCCTTGGCCGATGCTCCGGCGGTGGCGCAGGCCATAGCCGACGCCCTGCCCGACGCCGAAGCCGCCACCCGCGCCGCGTGGCACGCCCTCTGGCCCCCCGAACGCCGCGCCGCCCGCGAACTTGGATTAATGGGACTGGACGCCCTGCTGAGGCTTCCGGCAGACGGCCTCCCCGCTTTTTTCCAGTCGTTTTTCAGGCTCCCCGCCGCGCACTGGCACGCCTTTCTGGCCCCGCGCACGCCCACGCCTGCGCTGGCCCGAACCATGCTGCGTGTGTTCGCCCACGCCCCCAACTCGGTGCGCCTGCGCCTGGTTCAGGCAGCGGTGGCGGCGTCCGGCGTCAGCCTGCGGGCATTGGGGTCTGTTTTCTCGTCCCAGCCGTCCATAAATACGGCCTTGACCTATTCCTCGGCTGGCCTTCATGCCCATGCTTCAGGCTCAGGTATGACCCAACCCGAACAGAGCCAGCGTGAAGACCAGCACGAAACCGTGGAAGACGGCATGCAGGGAGCCACCGGGAGTGCCGACGCCAACGGCCTTGACCCCAATGTAGACCGGGAAGAGAAACTGGCCGAGCTGCGCGAAAACCTGGCCGACGTGACCCACGAGGAAGGCCAGCGGTTGGAGGAAGCCAAAGCCGAAATCGCGGCGGAATAGTCAGTTCATCCGACTTTGTCATTTCAAAACCCAGTCAAGTTCTCGCAGCTAAAACTGCCCCACTCTTGCTTGATGAGCAGGAATCTGGGGCAGTATTGTGCAGTTGATTCGCTTCAGCTGGTGCTCTTCCTTCCCGCCGCCAGAGCTTCATCCAGCACCGCCAGCATTTCCCCCACCTCTGCTGCCGAGATACTCAGCGGTGGCCCCAACAACAGATGATCGCCGCGAATGCCGTCGACTGCGCCGCTGCCGGGGTAGGTAATCAGGCCGCGTGCGCGTGCAGCGGCGGCCACCCGTTCGGCCAGACCGGGGGTCTCGTGGGCTTCCCCGTTGGCCGGATCGCCCAGCACCATACCCAGCAACAGCCCTTGTCCACGCACCTCTAACACCTGTGGATGCTTGGCCCGCAGTTCGCGCAGGCCAGCCAGCAGTTGTGCGCCGCGTTCCTGTGCCGCTGTCCCCAAGTTTTCCTGCTCCACGATGTCCAGCACGCTCAGGCCCGCCGCCACGCTGACCGGGTGGCCCGCGTAGGTAAAGCCGTGCTTGAATGCGCCGCTGCCTTCCATCACAGTGTTGTAAATCTCGGCGCTCGCCATCAATCCGGCCAACGGTGCGTAGCCTGCCGCCAGCCCTTTGCCCAGCACCACGATGTCGGGCGTCACTGCATCAGTCAAACGAACGGCCAGAGGTGCGCCGCATCGGCCCATGCCGCTCATGACCTCATCGGCAATCAGCAGCACGCCGTATTCCTTGCAGATGGCGTGCAGGCGCGTGTGATACCCCGCCCCCGGTGACAGCGCCGCATCCGACGCGCCCACCACCGGCTCCACCATCACCGCTGCCACCGACTCCGGCCCCGCCGCTTCCAGCACGGCCCGCAGGCGTTCGGCGTCGGCTTCCCCGCTCAGTGTGGGATCGGGCTTGGGCATTTTGGGCCACGCGTCCTCGCGCATCAGGGGCAAGTACAGACTGCGGCGTGCGCCCATGCCGCTGGCCGCCAGCGCCCCCAACGACGCCCCGTGATAACTGGGAATCCGCGTCACGATCTTGAACCTTGCCGTGTCGCCCCGCTCGGCGTGATACTGCCGCGCCAGTTTAATGGCACTCTCGGTGGCCTCCGACCCGCCCGATACGGCCCAGAACCGGAAGCCGGGCAAGTCCAGAAAAGCGGCCAGTCTGGAGGCGTATTCCTCCAGCACCGGCGACGTGAACTGCGAGCCGTGCACAAACGCCAGAGCGCGGGCCTGCGCCGCCATCGCCCCCGCCACCTCGGCCCGCCCATGCCCGACATTCGCCACCAACGCCCCAGAACTGCCGTCCAGATAGCGTTTCCCCTCTGAATCGTACAGATAGACGCCCTCGCCCCGCACCGCCAGCGGGTAAACCTTGCTGGAGCGGTAAAAGACGTTTGAAACGGTGGGCTGAGTGGGCGGGTCGGCGGGTGTTGGGGCGGTCTGGGTCATGGTTTAGGCCTTTTTGAACAGAAAGAGAGACTTAGACGACTGCCCCGTTCACCACGTATCGCCGCCGCCCGCTGGAGGCCACGCCCCCAACGCCTGCCGCACGGTCACGATCTGTCCGAAGTGGTGCGCTGTGTGCAGGGCCATGTCGGCCAGAAGTTCACCGATGGTTTCCTCGTGGTTCACGGGGCTGGCCAGGTCGGGGCGGGCGGCGTGCGGGTCTATGCGGGCCAGCAATTCATAGAAGTCGTTGCGGGTGCGCCGCCAATCCGATGCCTGCACCACAGGCCAGGTTTCGGCAGCGTGGGCAGGGTAGGGCTGGGCGCGGCCTTCCTCGATAATCGCCAGCATCCAGCGGTTCCACCAGTTTACGTGGGCCAGCAGTTCGGCCACGCTGTGCGGCAGGTGATCCGGGCGCTGGCAGGCGGTTTCGGCGTCCAGGCCCGACAGGGTCGCTTCTACACCCACAAAGGCCTGCCCGCCGCGAAACAGTTTGGGCAGCAGGCGGGCAAAAGCGATCTGGGCGCGTTCATTGCGGTCTGGGGTGGGGGCGTCGGTCATGGGGACAGTTTAGGTGGTGTATGCAGGCGGGTCTAAGGGTGGCTTGTCAAACTTTGTTGTTGCTCCCTCTCCCTTGAGGGGGCGGGCTGGGGAGGGGGTGAGTGAGCGTCAGCGAATGCCGTTCTTAAACCCTTGAACCCTCGGCACTCAGCCAAACTTTTCCTCAGTACTTCTGAGCAATCGTCTTGGTCTGCAAGAACCAGAACAGGTAATCCGGGCCGCCCACCTTGGCATTGGTGCCGCTCATGCCGTAGCCGCCAAAGGCGTGCGTGCCCGACAGTGCGCCCGTGCATTTGCGGTTGATATACAGGTTGCCCACATGCATTCGCCGCCGAGCCTCGCTGATTTTGTGAGGATCGCGGCTGTAGAAGGCGGCGGTCAGGCCGTATTCCGAATCGTTGGCAAGGTCTATGGCGTGCTGCCAGTCGCGGGCGCGGGTAAAGGCCAGCACTGGGCCAAAGATTTCCTCCTGAAACAGGGGGTCGCGGGGGTCGACATCGGCAAAGATGGTGGGGGAGACGTAGCCGCCCCGCCTATCGCCCATATCGGGAGTCTCGCCGCCCAAGACCAACCGCGCCGTCTTCTGTCCGGCCTCTACCGCTC
>JAQBPF010000131.1 GCA_028287665.1 Deinococcus sp.
ACGGGCCAGTGCGGGCCAATTCCAAGGTCATTCAGGAGTTTGAAGCCCTGTTCCGTGGTGCGGGCTGGAACGTGATCAAGGTCGTCTGGGACAGCAAGTGGGACGAATTGCTGAGCAAGGATTACAATGGCGAGATCGTCAAACGCTTCGAACTGCTCGTTGACGGTGAATCTCAGCGCTACGCGGCCTTTGGCGGCAAGGAACTGCGCGAGAAGTTTTTCAACACCCCTGAACTGAAGGTGCTGATCGAAGGCTGGAGCGACGCCGATCTGGAACTGCTGAACCGGGGCGGGCACGATGTTCGCAAGATTTACGCCGCCTACGCCTCGGCCACCCAGCACAAGGGCAGCCCCACCGTCATCATCGCCCGCACCATCAAGGGCTACGGCCTCGGCGACACGGCGCAGGCCCGCAACGCCTCCCATCAGGTCAAAAAGTTGGAATTCGACGCCCTGAAGAACCTGCGTGACCTGCTGGAACTGCCCCTCACCGATGATCAGGTGGAGCATCTGGAGTTGTATTACCCCGGCCCCGACAGCCCCGAAGTGAAGTACACGATGGAACGCCGCGCCGCGCTGGGTGGGCCTGTGCCCGAACGCAAAGTGGAGTATCCGCATCCTACCGTGCCCACCGGCGAGTTCTACGAAGAATTTGCAGGCGGCAGCAAGGGCCGCGCCGTCAGCACCACGATGGCCGCCGTACAGGTCATCTCCAAGCTGCTGCGCGACAAAGAAATCGGCAAGTACATCGTGCCCATCGTGCCCGACGAGGCCCGTACCTTCGGTATGGACGCGCTTGTTCCGCGCATCGGCATCTACAGCCCGCGTGGGCAGACCTACACCCCCGTCGATAGCGGCTCCCTGATGGCCTACAAGGAATCCAAAGACGGCCAGATGCTGGAAGAAGGCATCACCGAAGACGGCGCGATGGCGTCTTGGATTGCGGCTGGCACGGCCTACGCGCATCACGGCGTGCCCACCATTCCCTTCTTCGTGTTCTATTCCATGTTCGGCATGCAGCGCGTGGGAGACCTCGTCTGGGCCGCCGCCGACCAACGCGCACGCGGCTTCCTGCTGGGCGCCACCGCAGGCCGCACCACGCTGGCAGGCGAGGGACTCCAGCACCAGGACGGCAACAGCCAGCTTCAGGCGTATGTGGTGCCCAACCTCAAGGTCTACGATCCGGCCTTCGCCTACGAACTCGCCGTGATTATCGAAGACGGTATTCAGCGCATGTTCGTCAACGATGAAGACATTTTCTATTACGTCACCATCGACAACGAGAACGAAGTGCAGCCCGCCATGCCCGACGATGGCCGCAGCCACGACGAAATCCGTCAGGGCATCGTGAAGGGTCTGTACCGGTTCCAGCGCAGCCAGAGCAAGGGCAAGCTGAAGGCGCAGATTCTGGCGGGTGGCCCGTCGATGGGCGCGGCGATGGAAGCCGCCCAGAAGCTCGAAGCCTATGGTGTGGCCGCCGACATCTGGTCTGTGACCAGCTACAAGGAACTGCATCAGGAAGCCCTGGCCGTGCAGCGCCACAACATGCTGCACCCCACCGAAGCGCCGCGCACCAGCTACGTGGCCCAGCAACTCAGCAAGGACAACGCGCCGGGGGTGCTGATCAGCGTCAGCGATTACGTGAAGCTCAGCGCCGACGGTCTGAACGGCCACATCGACCGCAAAATCTGGACTCTGGGCACAGACGGCTTTGGCCGCAGCGAGGCCCGCGAAGAACTGCGCGACTTCTTTGAAGTGGATACCAAGCATGTGATCCTGGCGACCCTGTACGCCCTGTTGCGTGACGGCAAGATCAAGGGCGACGTGGTGCAGCAGGCCATTGCCGACCTTGGCATCGACCCAGAGCGCGAGAATCCGGTTCTGCGCTAAAGGCGTCTAAGAGTCAAGGATCTAAGAACAACCGCTTTGTCCTCCCATTTAAGGGGGGCGTTGCAAAGCAACGGGGGGGGTCACCCAAAATCTCAGGACAACAATTTTCCTTAGTCTCTTAGACCCTCGACCCTTAGACCACGCGGCCCCTTAGACCAAGCCCCCGCGCACCCAACCTCAACCTCCGTCATCACCACTGCACCTCAAGGAGTCACCCAATGGCACAAGAACTGAAACTCCCCGATGTGGGCGACAACATCGAGCAAGGCACTGTGGTTTCGGTGCTGGTCAAGGCCGGAGACACCGTGACCGAAGGCCAGCCCATCATCGAAATTGAAACCGATAAAGCAGTGATCGAAGTCCCTGCATCGGCTGGCGGCACCGTAGAAAGTGTGGCCGTGAACGTGGGCGACACCGTGAAAATCGGGGCGGTATTGCTGACCCTCGGCGGCGGCGCGGCAAGTGCTGGTGCAGCAGCAGATGCTTCTGCCCCGGTCAGTCCGGCGGCTGAGCCCGACATTGCCACCGTTGCCAGCGACGCCGACACTGCCAACCGCGTAGCGCAGGCCCAGCAGCAGAGCCAGAAAGAACAGGCCGCACCGCCCGCAGCCGCTCCTGCATCTGCTCCGGCTGCGGCTCCTTCGGCTCCAGCCAGTGCAGGCGCACAGATCACGCTGCCTGATGTGGGAGACAACATCGAGCAGGGCACTGTCGTCACCGTGTTGGTCAAGGCCGGAGACACCGTGACCGAAGGCCAGCCCGTGATCGAGATCGAGACCGACAAGGCCGTGATCGAGGTGCCTGCCAACGTGGGCGGCACAGTGCAGACCGTGAACGTGAACGTGGGCGACACCGTGAAAATCGGTGCGGTCTTGCTGACCCTGAGCGGCGGTGCGGCGGCTCCTGCTGCTGCTCAAGCCCCAGTCGCTTCCGCTCCAGCCAGCGCGCCCCCCACTGCCTCAACGCAGGCCGATGTTCAGGTCTCTGCCCTCAGCACCGAACGGCCCACGCCTCCCGGTGCAGGCCAGCAATCGCCCGAACGCGCCCACCCCGCCACGCAGCAGCCCGGTGCCGAGCGCCCCTACAACACGCAGGCCTACGACAACCGCCTGCTCGTGCCCGCCGCGCCCAGCATTCGCCGCATGGCCCGCGAAATCGGCGTGGATATTCATGATGTTCACGGCACAGGAATCGCCGGACGCATCAGCGAAGAGGATGTTCGCCGCGCCGCCGGGACGCCCAGTGTGGCGGCTGTAGGTGCTGTTGCGGCTCCTGTGGCCCAGCCCGCCGCCAGTGCGCCCGCTGCTGCTGCACCTGCTCCGGCTGCCGCGCCCCTCCCCAATTTCGAGAAGTGGGGCACTGTGCGCCGCGAGGATATGAGCGGCATTCGCAAGGCCACCGTTCGCAGCATGGCCGCGTCGTGGTCAAGCATTCCGATGGTCACGCACTTCGACAAGGCCGACGTGACCCGCATGGAAGAGGTTCGCAAGCAGTTTGGGGCGCGGGTAGAAAAGGCGGGCGGCAAGCTCACCATGACCCACATTCTGATGAAAGTCGTGGCAAACGCCCTCCGCAAGTTCCCCAAATTCGGCGCGAGTCTGGACTTGGCGGCCAATCAGGTGGTCTACAAGGATTACGTGAATCTCGGTGTGGCCGTGGATACCCCCGTGGGTCTGCTGGTGCCCGTGCTGAAAGACGCTGACCGCAAGAGCATCACCGAAATCGTGCTGGAGCTGAACGAACTGGCCGGAAAAGCCCGTGACCGCAAGCTCAAGCCCGACGAAATGCAGGGCGCGACGTTTACGATTTCCAACCTCGGCGGCATCGGTGGGCACGCCTTCACGCCCATCGTCAATTCGCCCGAAGTGGCGATTCTGGGTGTCAGTCGCGGCGGCTTCGAGCCCGTGTGGAACAGGGAAACCAACGCCTTCGAACCGCGCAACATGCTGCCCCTGAGCCTCACCTACGATCACCGCCTGATTGACGGCGCAGACGCGGCCCGCTTTGTGCGCCACATCTGCGAAACGCTGGAAGACCCCTTCCTGATCTCGCTGTAAACGCCTGTTGACTGCTGGCCCCCGCCCGATTGGTGGGGGTCATTCATTTTTGCCGCAGCATCAAGTGACGCTGACTTACAATCTGTAATTGTGAAAAAACTCTTGCTTGCCGTTCCACTTCTTCTTGCGGCCTGTGCACCAGCTGTCACGGCGCCCAAGCCCGCGCCCGGTGAAGTGGTGGTGGCTTATACCTCCTCCTCGTCTTCCTCAGGCCTATCGCCCGAAGCATCGGCAGGCGTGGGCGGTTTTGCATCTATATCGGCTTTGCTGATCATCCTGCCACTTGAAAAGAGCGGCCTCACTCCGGGCTACGACCGTTTTACCTTTCCAGATGGCGAGCGCAGTATGAACATCATCAGCGCCAAAGGCGATCCCATTCATATCAAAGTGGATTGGCGGGCGACCCAGCCCATCACCAAAAATACGGTGGATGTACAGTGGGAAAGTCGGCCTGTGGGCGGCAATTTCCTGGTGGTCAGGCTCAAGGCTCAGACCACTGACCCAGACATCAATCCCCGTAAGGTAGAGGACGCCCTGGTTCGGGAATTCCTGAACATGCGTGGTGTCCGTCTGGTCGCCAGCGGGCGCTGAAGAGCCAGAGCATCAGGGCAGGTCTGTGGCAAGACTGGTGGTCACAGGCCTCTTTTCTTATCCGCTTACCTTCTGTCCCCACGCCGCAATCTGTCGCGCTGCCGCTTCCGGCCCAAGCTCGGTGGTGTCCAGCACAGGCACGCCAGCGGGTGCGCCGAATGCGCCGCGAGTGTCCAGCAAGGTGGCAAGCAGTTCGGGATTCTTCAGCTTCAGGCGGTCTTGCCGTTCAGGGCGGTCTATTCGGCGGGCCAGTTCCTCACGGTCACAGGTCAGCACGACGGGCACGAATACGGCCCCACGTGCCTGTGCCAACTCCGAGTAGCTGCCGAATGTCTCTTCTTCTTTGGCCTCTGCCGTCAGGTAGTTCGTGAAGATGTGGCTCACAGACGGCGGGGCAAGGCGGGCCGCAGCCATCACCGCCAACCGAACTTGCTCCCGCAGCGGGCCGAGGCCAGCGGGCAATTCATGATGACCGGTCACGCCGCATGCCCGAAAAATCG
>JAQBPF010000212.1 GCA_028287665.1 Deinococcus sp.
TTGAGCAGGCTGGCCTGACCGATCACGCCGCCCAGCAACACCAGGGTGCTGAAATAGCCCGGCAAGGTTCCGCTGAGGCCCAACAGTGCCAGCGGATGTCCAGCCAGTTCCTTGAAGCGCGGGCGAATGATGGAGTCTTGCAGGTTCTGGCGCACTTCTTTTTCGGCGTCGCTGACACCCACCGAACTGGTGTTGCCCCGGCGCAAGAAGACCAGCGCGAACACGGCCAGGCCCAGGCCCATCACCACGATGTCCCCCAATTTGATGGGCGAGTTGTAGATGTCCTGCGCGGTTTTGCGGATGTCCTGGCGTGGAAGAAAGCTGGCTCCGACCAGCACCAGCGGCAGCAGCAGCGTCAGGCCCACGCCCCGGAAGGGTTCCAGGCCGATCATGGAGTTGCTGTTGGCCCCCAGCGCCGAGACGAACGGGACGCCCGCGAGGCTCAGGCCCGTGGCCAGGAACCAATCGGACACCCGCCTGCGCCGCAGCACCAGACCCAACGACGGAAAGGTGACGGCGGCGATCAGGGCCAGGCCCTCCAGCGGCTTAATTCCGTCTGGGCCAAGGCTGTTGAGGCCGAATGCCAGCAGCGCCGTCAGTGCCGAGGCCAGCAGCCCCAGCCGCACCAGCGGATAGCTGAGGCCCAGCAGCAGCAGCGCCGCAATGGGGCCCACCGCGCTCAGCAGTTGCAGCACGGGGCTGGGGTCGTAGCGGGTAATGGTGGGATTTGCCAGCTTGACCCCGGCGCGGCCCAGCAGTTCGGTGGTGCGCTTCAGGAAGGCCTCGGTTTCCCCGATGGTGGGAAAGGTGCGGAGGTACAGCAGGCGGTGTCCACGCTCGCGGGCGGCCAGCGCAAACTTGCTGGCGGTTTCTTCGGGCGACAGCAGGTTTTGCCACGCGGCACTGATCGAAAACAGCCGCGCCGCGCCGTGCCGTTCGACCAGTTCATCCAGCCCGCGCTGCGGCGTGGCTTCGATCAGTGCCGGAATGCGCTTGCCCATGCGCTCATTGATTTTTTCCAGCAGTTCGGGGCTGCGTGCGCCAATCACCTCGGTGCTGGGAAAGGAGATGAACGGCACGTCGGGCCAGTCGGCACCGGGTTCGCGCACGGCGTCGTCGCCGTAGGGGCGGTACACCAGCGTCATGCCCTGTGCTTTCAGGTCGTTGATCAGAGCCGTGTTGGGACCAGCGGGCAGAAAGCGCGGATCGGTGGCCCACTCCACCCACTGCTTCCCGCCGATCTGCACAAGGCGGGTCGGAATGGTGTAACGGGGAGGCAGGCTCTCGGCCACACCGGGCTTCAGAGAACGCAGGTAGGACTTTTGAGGCTGTGCGCCCTGACCGGGAAACTGCACGGCCAGATCTGCGCCGTCCTGAAAGTACACCTCGCCGCGCTGTTGCAGGCTGCCGATGGTGTCTTCGTAGACGGCCACACCGTTCAGGCCCAGCGCCTTGTAGCGGTCCAGCAGCGCCTGTGGGTCCAGGCCATACCGCTGCGCCTGAGACACCAGATTCGGGTAGTCCATCACATACGACGTGGTTTTCTCGGACTGTTCGAAGGTGACGCGCTGGTAGGCCAGGATGAAGGCCGGAATCACCGAAAGCAGAATCAGGCCCAGCAGCAGGGGCGCGAGGCGGTGGCGGGTGGGCGCAGGCACGGGTGGGCCGCCGGGCGCAGCAGACAGAGAACGGGACGCAGAGTTCGGATCAGTCACAGGGCACATCCTAAAGTGGGAAGGGGGCAGGCACGTGGAGACAGAGCAGACGTTGGAGCAGACGTTGAGACAGAGGTCGGACCAGAGGAGAACGAAAACGGGCCAGCCTACTCTCAGCCAGCCCGGTGGATCATCCCCCTATCGGATGAGACGGGGGGTACACCAGCCGCCTAGACGGTCGAGCGGATTCGCGCCGCCAGCATGTCCAGCGCGGGTTCGTTCATGCCGCCGTGCGGAATGATCACGTCGGCGTAGCGCTTGGTGGGCTCCACGAAGCTCAGGTGCATGGGCCGCACAAAGTCCAGATACTGCTGAATCACGCTTTCGGGGGTGCGCCCGCGTTCCTGGGTATCGCGCAGCAGGCGGCGAATAAAGCGCACGTCGGCATCGGCATCCACGAAGACCTTCAGATGCATCCGCTCACGCAGTTGTTCGTCGTACAGGGCAAAAAAGCCTTCCAGCACCACCACCGATCCTGGCAGCACGGTGGTGGTCTGGTGAGACCGGGTGTGCTTGGTGAAGTCGTATTCGGGCATGGCAATCGGCACGCCCGCCAACAAGGCGTCCACGTGTTCGCGCAGCAAGGCCCAGTCGAAGGCTGCCGGGTGGTCGTAATTGGGGTGCAGGCGGGCCTCGAAAGGAATCTCGGACTGGTCGCGGTAGTAGTTGTCCTGGCTGAGTACGGCCACGCCCTCGCTGCCTACGGTTTCGATCACTCGCCGGGTCACGGTGGTTTTGCCACTCCCCGATCCACCCGCCACGCCGATCACGAACGGCTCTGTTTTACTGACGCTCATGGGGCTACCGTCCCGGAAGTGGCAAGTGGTGAGCGGTGAGTAGGAAAGGCGTGGTGGCCGATCAAACTCCACTCCATACAACT
>JAQBPF010000368.1 GCA_028287665.1 Deinococcus sp.
AAAAAATCCGCCTTCTGGCGGCTGTTAGTTTAACTTGATTAAATAAAGTATAGCGCGGTATGCAGCCAGAGTCAACCTATGCAGGCGGGTGGTCGTGGCTTCTTAGGAATGATTGCCGTTCAATGGAGCATGAACGGTCTGACATGTCCAGCGTGTGAGGGCGTCTATATCGTCAAAAACGGTCACGCCCATACTGGCAAACAGCGGTATCTGTGCCGCGTGTGCCGACATCAGTTCACCCTGAACCATACCCGAACGCCGGTTTCGCCTGAAACCGTGACCCTGGTTGACCGTTTGCTGTCCGAACGGCTGTCTCACCGGGGCAGTTGCCGCGTTGTCGGGGTGAGCCGCAGTGGGTTCCGGCGACACCTTCAGATGCTGCTCAAGACCGTGCCACACACCATTGAGCTTGAAACTTCTCACACAAAAAAAGCGTGAACACTCCAGGATCAGCCCCGCTGATCCTGGAGTGTGACGAGTGATGCACCTGTGTAACACAGCAAACAAACACCAAGTGGATTTGGCTGGCCATGAACCGCGCTCCCCGAATGGGTCGTCGGCTGCTTCATTGGAAACCGAGATGCCGCTGGAGCCTTTGGGAGGTGGCAGAGCTTGCCCACCCCTGACCTCGATGCCGTGTGTCATACCGACGGCATGAGTGCCTATACAGGCGTTATTTTTGGTGCGCTGCACGTCATCGGCGGAACACAACATATCGAACGCTTCAACGCCACGTTGCGGCTCCGGGTCGCTCATTTGGTCCGCAAGAGCCTGTCCTTTAGCCGCAAACCAGAGCATCTTGAACTCCTGATCTGGATGGTCATTCACCGCGACAATGCGTCATTACGTTGAAGCCACGACCAGGCGGGTGCTCTGGGTCACTGCGCTTTGGTGTCTGGCCCTGCCCGCTAAAATGAACCATGAACCGCGAGCAAGCCTACGCCCTGATGCTGGAACACACGCCCTCCGAGTCGCTGCGGCGGCACATGCTGAACGTCGAGGCGGCCATGCGCTGGTATGCGCGGCACTGGAACGAAGACGAAGACCTGTACGCCGTAACGGGTCTGCTGCACGACTTTGACTATGAACTGCGTCCAGAGACCCATCCCCAGTGGGGCGTGGAGTACCTCAGAACCAACACCGATACCCAGGAAGCCGTCTTGGACGCGATCATGGGACACGCGACCTATACCGACACACCGCGCACCTCGCTGCTGTCGCGCACGTTGTTTGCCGTAGACGAATTGACCGGATTGGTGCAGGCCGCCGCCCTGGTTCGCCCGGACCGTGATGTATGCGGCGTGGAACTGTCCAGTCTCAAAAAGCGCTTCAAGAACCGTGCCTTTGCGGGCGGCGTCAACCGGGATGAGGTGGTGCAGGGGGCGCAGGAATTGGGCGTAGACCTTGATCAGCACATGCAGAACGTCCTGACGGCCATGCAGGAGGTTGCCCAGGCCGAGGCCACCGCCGATTGAGAGCTATTGAGAATTGCCTGATGGGTCAATGATTTTACCTTCAGATTCACCAAACGCCACTTAAAGGCGGGCTTGGGGAACATCTCAGCGTATCTTTTGCAAGACAGGGCACACTCTGGTCATTCCTCACGCCACACGGCGGAGAACATTCCCACTGCCCTGCCCCTGGCGAGGCTGACCTAGGAGAACCCCATGAACAAAACCCTGTTAACGCTCGCCCTGCTGTTTGCCGCCCCCACCGCCCTGGCCACCGCTCCTTCCTCTGCCTACGTGCAGGTGCAGGACACCAGCACCGATAGCACCGACGGAACTGCCGAGCAGGCTGGCGAAGCTGTAGACAACGCCGCTGCTGCCACTGGCGACGCCGTAGAGGACGCTGCTGCGGCCACTGGCGAAGCTGTAGAAGATGCAGGTACAAACCTCACAGGGGCTGACGAAGCTGTGGACCCCAACGGCGACGGCGTCGTAGATGCCAACAACAACGGCACCGCCGATACCCGCGAGTTCCCCTGGGGCCTGCTGGGCCTGCTGGGCCTGTTCGGTCTGCTGGGCCGTAACCGCCCCGCTACCGTGACCACCACCACTGACCGCCGCTAACCTCCAGAACACGCCCCCAAAAGCGTTCCCCCAGCTGTCTTGGCTGGGGGATTTTTTTGGTGTAAATCGGGCGACATATGAACTTGGCTATGCACGCGGCGGAAACCGGACGAAGGTCATCCAGAAATCCTCAAAAGCCCGAATGGCCGTCAGAAAGTTGTCGAACCCCACAGGCTTGATCACGTAACCGCTGGCGTGGCGTGCATAAGAAGTTCGCACATCGTCTTCGGCCTGGCTGGTCGTGAGCATGACCACTGGAATGCTGCCCAGCAGAGGATCGGCCTTGATCTCGGTCAGCACCTCCAGACCGTTTTTGCGCGGCATGTTGATGTCCAGCAAGATGACATCGGGGCGCGGAGCATTGGCGTGAATTCCCTCGCGGCGCAAAAAATTCAGGGCATCCACGCCGTCCCGTGCCACATGCAGGCGGTTGGGCACGCGGGCATCGGCAAAGGCTTCCTGGGTCAGAAGGATATCGGGTTCGCTGTCTTCGACAAGCAAAATTTCAATGGTGGAATTTATATTCACAGGGCGACTCACAGGGGCGATGCCGGGAGAGGAGAGGTTGGCAGGGGAAGGGTGAGCGTCAGGATACTGCCGAATTGGTCAGGAGGGGGTAAGGTGACCCCCAGTGTGCCCCCGTGGTGCTCCACGATCTTGCGGCAGATGGCCAATCCCATTCCGGTGCCGGGGTAAGCCTCGCGGCGGTGCAGCCGTTGAAAAATAGCGAAAATTCGTTCGTGGTATTCAACCGGAATGCCGATTCCGTTGTCTGAGACATCAATGGCCATTATGGCTCCTTCTGTGCGTGCTGTGACCCGAACCTGCGGCGCAACGCCCTCCCGGTGAAATTTCAGACCGTTGCCGATCAGATTGGTAAACAGCTGAACCAGCAAAGAAGAATGCCCCAGCACTACACCGGGCGCGTCCCAGGTCAGCTGACCGCCAGTGGCCGCCATCGCTGCCTGCACGTTCTGGGCCGCTTCCTGCAATACGGCGTTCAGAGAAACGGCACGCGGTTGGGCATCGGTGCGCCCAATTCGGGCAAAGCTCAGCAGGTCGCGGATCAGGCTCTGCATCCGGGCCACGGCCTCCTGCATAAAGCTGAGGTACTGGTCGGCACGCGGGTCGAGTTGGCCCTGATAGCGGCGGCTCAGCAGGTCGGCGTAGCTGCCCACCGTTCTGAGCGGCTCCTGAAGATCGTGGCTGGCCACATAGGCAAACTGCTCCAGTTCGCGGTTGCTGCGTTCCAGATCTTCTATGGCGTCTTCCAGGGCGGTGCGGGCCAGTTGCCGTTCGGTGATGTCCTGAAACATCAGCACGGATCCGGTGACAGTCCCGGCGTCGTCCAGCGTGGGCGTCACGATATAGGCCACGGGCACGGCCTGTCCCTGCGCGTGCCAGAACACATCGGCCTCGACTCGCCGGGTCTGGCCATCCTGAATGGTGTGCAGAATGGGAGAATCGGCGGGATCGTGCAGGGTGCCGTCGGCATGGTGGTGGTGAAGCAGGGCGTGCAGGTCCGTACCGATCAGGCGTTCCCGGCCATAGCCCAGGATGCGGGCTGCCGCCGGGTTGGCAAAAGTATTGCGTCCGCTGGCATCCAACCCCAGAATGCCCTCGCCCGCCGCACCCAACAGCAGCGTGGCAAAGCGCGTGATCTGGGCCAGTTGGTCGGTGCGCTCCTGCACGCGGGCTTCCAGTGTGGCGTTCAATTCCCTCAACTCTGCTTCGGCGGCCCGCACCTCACTGATGTCTGAACTGGTGCCGACCCATTCGCGCACAGTGCCGTCCTGGTTTTTGACTGGAATGGCGCGGGCCTGCATGGGCACGTACACGCCGTCGGCTCGGCGCACGCGGTACTCGTTTTCATACAGGCCTTGCCGCGTCAGCGCCTCGCCCCAGACCGCTGACGAAGGGGCAATGTCGTCGGGGTGCAGGGCATTCATCCAACCTGTTCCGGCCAGTTCCGCGTCGGTCTGTCCGGTAAAGGCGGTCCAGTCGGGCTGGGGCGGGTGCAACATGCCGTCCGGGGCCGACACCCACACGATCTGCGAGGTGGCTTCGACCAGCGACCTGAAGCGGGCCTCGGTGCCCTGTAACTGTCCCCGTGTGCGCTGGGCGGCGGTGGCGTCACTGAACACGGTCAGCACGCCTCCCTCCGGCAGCCACGGCACGGGGGCCTGAGGCAGGGCTGTCACGCTCAGCCAGCGCCATTCCTCCGAGGCCCGCCGGGACGTTGGAGGTGTGAATACGCCCATCGGCACATCGCGCACCGGCTCTCCGGTCTGAAGGGTCACGGCGCTGGGGTGGGTGTGGCCCGGAAAAGACGAACCGTCCGGGTGCACGGCCTTCCAGCGCGGGTCCAGAGAGTCCCGGCCTGTGAGCTGATCCAGGGTCAGGCCCAGAATGTGTTGCGCCGCCGCGTTGGCCTGCAAGATCCGGCCTTCCTGATCCTGTACGGTCAGCCCCAGATGCAGGGTGTTCAACAGTTCCAACGTCTGGCCGAGCGGGTCGGGCGGGGCAGTGTGGAGGTGCAGCAGCACGCTGCCGGCCACGTCTGAGGCGGCAGGGGAAAGCGTGCCCGTCAAGGCCTGACCCCTGATGGTCAGCGGCAGGGTAAAAGTTTCGCCTGCCTGTGCGCGGGGCAGGGCCTGGGCCAGGGCTGTGGCGGCCGCGTCACCAAACAGGGCAGGCCAGTCTGAATCCGGCCAGGTGGAATGGTGGAGGTGCGGGCCAAAGAAGGCCTCAGCCGCCGCGTTTGGCAGCACACCATTCGGATACAGCAGCAGGACCGGGTCGGGCAGGGCGGCCAGCAAAGCTCCAGCCCCCACGGCGGCCCAGTGCGCGGCACACTGTTCAGCGGCCAATTCATCAGAAACAGGGTGCTCAGGGGGCAGATGAAGTGGGTTCATTGCCTCGCCGCTGTCTGGTGTCATCTGGCCGCCCTCATAGGGTTGAATTTAGCCGCGCAGAGCGTATCCGACGCCACGCACTGTTCTGAGCAGGCCGTACCCGTCAAGGTCACGCAGCTTGGCCCGCAGGTTCGCCATATGCACGTCTACCACGTTGCTGCCTTCGGGAAGGCGGCCCTGCCAGATCTCCTGCCCAATTTCGTGGCGCGAGTACACGCGGCCCGGCTGACGGATCAGGAGCGCCAGAATGTCGAACTCTTTGGGCGACAGGCGCAGTTCCTCGGCCTTGTAGGTCACCAGGCGTTTCTGGGGATCGAGGGTCAGGTCGCCCATGCTCAGGCTCTCGCTGGTGCGCTGACGCAGTTGCACCTTCACGCGGGCCAGCAGTTCGTCGGGGTGGAAGGGCTTGATCAGGTAATCGTCGGCCCCCAATCCCAGCAGCCTGACCTTCTCGTCCACGGTATCGCGGGCCGTCAGCACGATAATCGGCACCGCGCTGTTTTTGCGCAGCCGCTGAACCACATCGCCGCCGTCAAAGTCAGGCAGACCGAGGTCCAGCAAGATCAGATCGGGGTGATCTTCCCGTGCGCGAATCAGGCCGTTCATGGCCGAATCCGCGTGATCGACGGCATAGCCTGCGTCGGTCAGGTCCATTCGCAGGACATTTGCAATATCGAGGTCGTCCTCGACCACCAGAATCCGTTGTGCGCTCACACCTGACATGATACGACTTCATGAACTCACATTCATGCGGAGTGTGTCTGTACAAAGAAAATGCGATGTTTGTCACACTATATGGCCCTAACAACTGCGGTAGAGCTGGTGTTGATGGGCATTGGGCAACTTTGACTTTTGGTCCCAAGAAGCGACCTTTTTATAATAGAAAGCTCATTTTACGGCAATGGAATTTGTTTTATTAATTTGGTGGCTGTCCAACATCCGACCGATCTTTACCGTCAGCTCTGTGCTAGGTTAAGGGAACCGCGTTCTGGTCTGTTGTAGTGACCGAGCGACACAATTTGCAACACTTCTGAGTTACACCGCCGCACGACCAGGGCCGCGCACCACGCGCCGCTGCATCATTCACAACATGACTGAAGCCCCTCTTCAGGCATTGGAGTCCACATGAACACCACCGATACGGACCTCTCTACCGAGACGCAGGCCTCGCCCACACCCGAATTAGGCCACCTTGACGTTATACCGCTGGGCGGCATGGGCGAGATCGGCAAGAACATCTTCGCCTACCGCTACGGCGACGAAATTATGGTCGTTGACGGCGGCCTGGCCTTCCCCGATTCGCACCAGATGGGCATCGACCTGATCATTCCGCGCATCGATTACTTGCAGCAAAACGCCCACATGATCAAGGGCTGGATTCTGACGCACGGCCACGAAGACCACATCGGCGGCCTGCCCTATATCCTGCCGCGCCTGCCCCGCGTGCCTGTGTACGGCGGCGGCCTCACGATGGGCCTGCTGCGCGAAAAGCTGTCTGAATTTGGAATCAAGGACGCCGATACCGACCTGCGCGAAGTCGGCATGAACGACAAGGTGCAGATCGGCACGCACTTTCACGTCGAATTTATCCGCATGACCCACTCCATTCCCGACAACGCCGGGTACATCCTGACCACGCCCGTGGGCCGCGTGCTGCATACCGGCGACTTCAAGCTGGATGAGCACCCCAGCGACGGTCTGCTCAGCGACCTGCCGCGCATCGAGCAGGCGGGCAAAGACGGCGTGTTGCTTCTGATCAGCGATTCCACCAACGCCGAGCGCCAGGGCCGCACCACCAGTGAAGCCGACGTGTCCCGCGCCCTCGAAGAAGTGATCGCCGGATGCAAGGGCCGCGTGTTCCTGACCACCTTCGCCTCACAGGTGCACCGCATTCAGAACATTCTGAACATGGCCCACCGCCAGAGCCGCCGCGTGGTGATGGAAGGCCGCAGCATGTTGAAGTACGCCCAGGTCGCACAAACGCTGGGTTATATGACGGCCCCCGACCCCTTCCTGACCAGCGAAGAAGTGGGCGGTCTGCAAGACCAGCAGGTGCTGTTCGTGTGCACCGGGTCGCAGGGCCAGCCCATGAGCGTGCTGTCGCGCCTCGCCTTCGGCACGCACGCCAAAATTGCGCTGCGGCGCGGCGACAGCGTGATTCTCAGCAGCAATCCGATTCCGGGGAACGAAGAAGCCGTGAACCTCGTCATCAACAGGCTGTATGAAATCGGCGTGGACGTGTACTACCCGCCCAACCACAAGGTGCATGCCTCGGGCCACGGCAGTCAGGAAGAGTTGGCGCAGGTGCTGAACCTCGCCCGTCCCAAGTACTTCCTGCCCTGGCACGGCGAACCCCGCCACCAGATCAACCATGCCCGTCTGGCCCAGACCCTGCCCCGTCCGCCCAAGCGCACCTTGATCGCCAAAAACGGTGATGTGGTGCGCCTCGGCCCAGACGAATTCAAGGTCAGTGGTACCGTGCCCGCCGGAGCCGTGTATGTAGACGGCCTCGGTGTGGGCGACATTGGCGACGATGTGCTGCTCGACCGCGTGAACATGAGCCAGGAAGGCATCTTGATCATGACGGCAGTGCTGCACCCAGTACCACACGTGGAAATAGTGTCGCGCGGCTTCGTGCGGGCCAACCGCGAACTCGACAACCAGATTCGCCGTGTGGCGCTGGAAGCCGTGGAACAGGGCGTGCGCGAGAAAAAGCGCCTCGAAGATGTGCGCGACGATATGTACGGCGCAGTCCGGCGCTTCGTGCGGAAGGTGACGGGGCGCAATCCTGTCCTCATTCCGATGATCGTGGACTGAGCGGCGGCAGTTAAGGTAAACGGCAATTGAAGTAGACAGGTAGAACAGAGCGGTGCTGGAGGGTCTGAGGAAGGGCAGAAATGCCTTTGCTTGGGCCCTTCGGCTTTTGCCCTGAATTTTCTCCTGGGAAAGTGAGCGCAGGACTGCTCTGTACAGACGTTGTCGTCTTTTTGCCCCTTCCCCTCAAGCCGGGCCCCACCGCTTCCGGCCCGCAGCAGACCCCAATCTGACACGCCCGGTCCTAACCCCCATTTTGCCTACGTTCCTGTCCTGAACCCGTGCGATAATGCGCCGCATGAGCGTGATTCCGTATGTGATTGAACAGACCGGGCGGGGCGAGCGGAGTTACGACATTTACTCCCGTTTGCTCAAAGACCGGATCATCTTCGTGGGCACCCCCATCGAGTCGCAGATGGCGAATTCCATCGTGGCTCAGCTGCTTTTGCTGGACTCGCAGAACCCAGAGCAGGAGATTCAGATGTACATCAACTGCCCCGGCGGTGAGGTCTACGCGGGTCTGGCGATCTACGACACCATGCGCTACATCCGGGCTCCGGTGTCGACCATCTGTGTGGGCATTGCCATGAGCATGGGCAGCGTCCTGCTGATGGGAGGCGACAAGGGCAAGCGCATGGCCCTGCCCAACAGCCGCATCATGATCCACCAGGGCAGCAGCGGCTTCCGTGGCAACACCCCGGATGTCGAGGTGCAGGCCAAAGAGACGCTCTATCTGCGTGACCGGCTGGTCGACATCTACAACAAGCACACCGATCTGCCGCACGACAAGCTGCTGCGCGACATGGAACGCGACTACTTCATGAACCCCGAAGAGGCCATGAAGTACGGCCTGA
>JAQBPF010000373.1 GCA_028287665.1 Deinococcus sp.
CGCTGAGACAGGATCGTACTGATCAGCTCATGCATGGGCGCACGCCGGGGAATCAGCGGGCGCTCGCCGTATTCGGCCCGCAACAGTTCAGCCATCCAGGCCAGAAGTTCGGCCCGCACCGGGGCAGGCTGAGTGGCGTTCAGGGCGCCAGCTGGTGCGGGCGCAGGAAGTTCGGGGAACAGGGAGCCGTCAGTCATCCGGCGGCGCTCAGCCTTTGGTGGTGTTCAGGCCCGGTTCGGCCCCTGTGTCTGCGCCGCCGCCCTCTCCCTTGTCGCGGCCACCTTCGGCGGGTTCTTTGTTGGCGGCAGGGTCAACGTTCGGCGCTTTGCCCTTTTCTTCCTGCGAAATCTCCTTGCTCTGGCCCTCGGCAGGAGAGGAGTTGGCGGGGTCGTATCCGGGGTTCTGGCTGTCTTGGTCGGTCATGGCCTCAGCCTGCGCGGGTCAGCGCGGCTTTGGGCGAGTGCCGTGTAAAGGAGTGTTTAGACCCCACAGTCTGGAATGCGCCGGGTGTCTAGCTGAGCCTTGAGCTTTCCGTTATCAACTAGTTTACAAAACAGATCAACAGGTTTAGACTCTGGGGCCGCGTGGGCAAACTGCCTGTTCAGTTGCCGCGCCTGAATCCACATTCTCCTGGAGGAATTCCTGATGAAACGCACCCTGATCCTGTCTGCCCTTGTCCTCAGTCTCGCTGCCACCGCCTCTGCCCAGGCTCAATCTGCACAGCGCCCCACCACCCTGACCTCTGGCGTGCTGAAAATCGGCATGGAAGGCACCTACGCGCCCTTCACCTTCAAGGATGAAAAGGGCCAGCTGGTGGGCTTCGACGTGGATATTGCTAAAGCTGTGGCCGCCCGCCTGGGCCTGAAGCCCGAATTTGTGCTGACCGAATGGAGCGGCATTCTGGCCGGACTGCAGGCCCGCAAGTACGACGTGATCGTGAATCAGGTGGGCATCACCGCCGAGCGTCAGAAGGCCATCGGCTTCAGTGCGCCCTACGCCTACAGCAGCCCCCAGATCATTGTCCGCAAGAACGCCACCACCGCCTTCAAAAATCTGACCGATCTGAAGGGCAAGCGCGTGGGCGTGGGCCTCGGCAGCAACTTTGAAAAGCAACTCCGTGATGCGGGCGGCATCAATGTGGTCACGTATCCCGGCGCTCCCGAATACCTCAGCGACCTGATTTCGGGCCGAATCGACGCCGCCTTCAATGACCGCCTGCTGGTGGGCTACCTGATCAAGAAAGACGGCCTGCCCGTGAAGGGTGCGGGCGTGATCGGTGCGGCAGAACCCGTGGGCATTGCCTTCCGCAAAGACAACACCAGCCTGAAGACGGCCATTGACCGCGCCCTGTTGCAGATCAAGGCCAACGGCACCTATGCCAAGATCAGCCGCCAGTGGTTCGGTCAGGATGTCAGCAAGCCCTGAGATGGATTCCGGCCTGAATCCCCTGCGCTGACCGCGTAATGGGGGAGGCCCGGACTGCGCTGGCCACCGCCGCCGCACCGCTTCAAATCCAATGGATCAGGTTTGCCCACTCGTCTAGGTGGGCAAACTTTTTCTGAGGGTGGCTGCTGGTGCCCGGTTCGGTTCGTGCCAAGATGAAGTGCGGAGATACTCAACGATATGGATCTTTCTCTCATTCTCAACAGCGCTTTGCAGTCGCTGCCTGTGCTGGTGCAGGGGGCAGGAATCACGCTGGGCTTTGCGCTGGCCGCGATGGTGCTGGGGCTGCCGCTGGGCTTCGCGGTCGCTCTGGCCCGCCTGTCGCGCTTTGCGGCGCTGCGCTGGGTTACGAGTATCTACGTGTCGTTTATTCGCGGTACGCCCCTGCTGGTGCAGATTTTCGTGATCTATTACGGCCTGCCCAGCTTTGGCGTCACGCTGAATCCGGTGGTGGGCGGCGTGCTGGCCCTGACCCTGAATGCCGGGGCCTACCTCTCGGAAACCATTCGCGGAGCCATTCAGAGCGTGCCGCGTGGTCAGCGCGAGGCGGCCACGAGCCTGGGCCTGAACGGGGCGCAGACCATGCGCCTGATAGTGCTGCCGCAGGCCATGCGGGTGGCCGCGCCCAGCCTCGGCAACAGCCTGATCGGGCTGGTCAAGGACACGTCGCTGGTCAGTGTGATCACGGTGGTCGAGCTCCTCAGAAGCGCTCAGCTGGTGATTGCCCGCACCTTCGAGCCGTTCGGGCCCTACCTGATGGCCGCGCTGCTGTACTGGATCATGAGCCTGCTGCTGGAAGGCGTGCAGCGGGCCGTAGAGCGGCGGTTGTCGCGGGGCGTCGCCTGAAGAGATCCGTGACTCAGAGGTTCAGTGTTTCCCCAATGCTTCTCTGCATTGGGGGATTTTTGGTTAGCGTGCTGGCGATTGATCGAGCGTGGTTTCCACCAATTCACCCTCCAGCGGCAGGCCGTTAGAGTCCAGAATAAATGCCGTCACATCCAGCGCTTCCTGCGGCGTGACTGGGGGCAGGTGGCCGTGCAGCCCTTCGATCAGGGCATAGACGGCACGCGGCGGCAAGACCTGATGGGTGGCTTTCACATCGTTCCCGGCCAGAGCCTCGGCGCTGCCCCCTTCCAACCGGTCGCCGTGACACATGGCACAGGCGAGGCGGTAGAGCACGGCTCCGCGCCCGATCTGGTCGGCCACCGGAGACACGGCAGGGGAGAGGGCGGCGGGCGTGACCTGTCCTGCCGTGTCCTGCGCTCTGGCCTGCGGCAGAGTTGCGCCCAGGAGGAGGGCCAGAGCAGGCAAACTGACAGCGAGGAGCACAGGCGAGCGGGGCATCGGGTGTCAATCTAGCGCCCTCCTTGTGGATCAACCGTGTACAGGACATTCTCAAGGTGCGCTTAATGCTGCAACCGATTACAGGCTCAACCGTTGTATACATCTTTGCCGCGTCCGTGTAGGCTGGACGGGTGCTGTCATTGCAGAAGGCCGCGAGCATCTTGGGGGCGTTCAGCGCCGAGCAACCGGAGTGGGGCGTTCGGGCGCTGGCGCTGCATCTGACCTTGCCCCGCGCCACCGCCCACGCCTATCTGGCGGGCCTCACCGACGCCGGATTCCTGCGCCGCACGCCTGCCGGAAAATACCGTTTGTCCTGGCATCTGGCTGAAATGGGCGGGCAACTGACCGCCGCGCTACCGTGGTTCCCCGATGCCCGCAGCCTGATTACCCGGCTGGCGCTGGAGGTTCGCGCCGTGGCCTTCCTGTGCATTCTGGAGGGCGAAGAGGTGGTCTGCGCCATCCGTGAGCGCCATCCCGACGCCGACATAGACCTGCCGCTGGACATCTATCTGCCTGCCACCGCCACCGCCAGCGGCAAGATCCTGTATGCCCACGCCGACATTTCTCCGCGCACCTTTAGCGCCTGTACCGACAGCAGCATCACCACACTGGACGAGTGGAGAACCGAGGTGGCCCGCGTGCGCCGCCGGGGATACGCCTATTCCATAGAAGAATGGATTCCAAATCAGTGCACCCTGGGCGTGCCGTATCACTATGCAGAGGGCGTGGTGGCGGCCATCGGCGTGCAGATGAGCGCCGAACGCTACCTGCAGGGAGAACGCAGTATCAGGGAGCGCGTGCTGAGCATCGTGCATGAGGCGGAGGCGTTGGGATAAAGGTGTTGGCATAAAGCAGCGGGGTAAGAATTGCGTTTCATCGTCTTTCCTACGCTGAACCCGGAGGCTTTCCCCATGCACAAGATTCAGGCCGCACTGCTGCTCGCTTTCGCGTTGGCTTCCGGCACGGCTTGCGCTGCCCCGCCACTGGCACTGTCTACTCAGAACGGCGTCACGACTCTCAGCGGGAAGGTCGCGGGCTGGACACTGGGCGCACGCGGCGTCGCCTTTTCTACCTTCAAAGGCGAAGTGACACGTGGGAAGATCGATGCTGCGGGTGCCTTTCAGATCGCTCTGCCGACTGCGGCCCAACTGAAACCTCTGACCCAAACCGTGGGCGACCTGTACGACGTGGTGGGCTGCGACGATCAGCCGTCCGACT
>JAQBPF010000400.1 GCA_028287665.1 Deinococcus sp.
GCTTTTTCGGCGGTTCGGCGGGCTTTATCTGCTCCACCTACGGCGGCCTGTACATGCGCTAACACGGCCAGCAACAGCGCGTCGGCGGCCTCGCCTGCCATTTCAGCCACTTTCAAGCCCTCAGCCAGCGTGCGGAGGGCGGCGCGGGAATCAGTAGGCAGCAGAAGTTCGCCCAGCAAGTTAGCAGCGGCGATAAGCGCCCCAGCATCGCCCTCGGCGCGGGCCAGAGCGCGGGCGTGGGTCGCCTGCACCACAGCTCCGGCGTGATTCTCCAGAACCAACAAACGGGCCAGAAGCAGTGCCATACGCGCAGAATCGGGCAGTGAGGCAAGGGTCTGGCGTGCGGCTTCGGTGTGGCCCAATCGCAATAATCCTGCTGCACGGGTCAGAGGATCGGTGGCCCACTGCGCGGCCAGCGTGGGCCGACCCAGGTGCAGGGCCAGCACTGCGAAGGCCTGGGCTTCTTCTGATGGGGGCTGCACATCCAGCAGGAGCGCCAACGCCGCCGAATCATTGCCTGCATTCACGGCGGCCTGTAGCGCAGCCAGCGTCACGCCTCTCCCCCGTTGGGCTGCCTATAAGCCCAGTAGTGGTGCAGCCGTCTGACTATCTGAACGTGAAGTGACGGACAGGCCAGGAAGTCACTGCCTGTAGTGGGCAACGGCAGCGCTTGTGATGAAAGAAAGGGCAACATCTGCGGGCCAGAATAGCCGCGTTGACGCCTCTGACGCTGAACGCCGCTTTAGGCGCTGAGGGCCAGATCCAGTCCCAGAAACCGCCAGAGGGCGCGGCGCGATACGCGCAGACCGCTCGGATGCTCCAGCGCCACCAATCGTCCATCCCGAATCCAGCGGCGCACGGTGCGCTCGTGGGTACTCGTAAAATCGGCCACTTCACTGATTTTCAGGAGCTTGGGCAGGTTCTCGAACTGGTTAGAGAGAGTCAAGGTACGCCTCCAAAAAGCAGGCGGGGCCACCAGAAGGCAGCCCCGCACAACAATTTATGATTTTGAATTCCTGCACGCCTATTTCACCGCACTCGGCAGCCCCGCTCATCGGGCCCGCCGCGCCGCCCGCGCCCCAACCGCCGCCCTGTGTGGGTGCAGTGGGCTTAGGCCCAAGCTGACGAACAGAAAACCGTTTCAACTTGCGGGAACTTTACCACAGCCCAGGTCAGGGCGGCGTCAACGTTCAGCGAACTTAAAGAGGCCACCTGATGGGGGTAACGGCAGGCCAGACCATGACCCAGAAGGCGTGGTGCAGGTGTCCGGCCACTTCCCAGTCAAATGCTCTACAGTGCAGCCGAATGTCTCTCTTCACTCAACTGTCCGGCACTTTGATCAATGTGGGCGCGGTGCTGGCGGGCACACTGCTGGGGCTGCTGCTGGGGGGCCGATTGCCCGAACGCACCCAGCGCACGCTGCTGCAAACGCTGAGTCTGGTCACGCTGTTTATTGCGCTCGACATGGCCGGAAGCCTGAACCGGGTCAGTGGCGGGGCCGTGCCGGGCGTCATCCTGGCTCTGGTCAGCCTCGCTGCGGGGGCCGTGGTCGGGGAAGCGCTGGGCATAGAAGAAGGTCTGGCCCGCCTGGGAGACACCCTCAAGCACCGCTTTAAGGGGGGTGGGCGCTTTACTGAAGGCTTTGTGGCCGCCAGCCTGCTGTTCTGTATCGGCCCACTGACGGTGGTGGGCGGCCTGCAGAACGGTCTGACCGGAGACAACGCCACCTATGTCCTCAAAAGCACGCTGGACGGGATCGCGGCACTGGCTCTGGCAGGCGCATACGGCGTGGGCGTGGGTTTTTCGGCCATCACGGTGCTGCTGCTTCAGGGTGGCCTCAGTCTGGCGGCAGGCGGATTTGCCGCCGGGCTGCTGGGCGGAGCCAGTCCCGAGATTCTCAAGACCAACCCCTAGGTGCTGCTGATTACCGGGGCAGGCGGCCTGATGATCGCGGGTATTTCCTGGAATCTGATGCTGGCTGGGCTGGGCTGGGAAGACCGGCGCGTGCGGGTCGGCAGTATGCTTCCCGCGCTGCTGATTGCGCCACTGGCCCTCTGGGTCGCCACGCGGCTGGGTTAATCCACAGCTGGGTCAATCCGGTTCTGGGTTAATCCGCCTTCAGCGTGCTGCTCTGACTTCTGCACGCCACCACGTTCTGACCCACCCCCGAAAGCTGCCGTACTTGCTGGCCAGACTGAGGCGAACTTTGCGGTCTTTTTCAGCAGACAGGCGGGCCAATTTGGCATTCAGAGCGGTGGCCTCATCGCGCCCGAAGAGTTGCCGTCCGGCCTGGGCGTAGGCGGCCTCGCTGCGGGCCAATCGGCGCAGTTCTGCACTCTGGGCCGCCGTCAGGTGCAATTCCCGGATCAGGCGCTGCCCGTCGGCGCGGCCAGCAGGCAGAGCAAACAGACGCGTCAGTACTGCGCCGCCAGGCCAGGGGTCGGCGGGCCGAGTGGCGGCCTGTGCGGTACTCAGGGCCCAGCCCACAGCACCCACGGCCAGCAGGGTTCGAATTGGGTTCATTCCGGCAGCCTAGCGGCCTTTGATGTAGACGCCCACTGCTGAGGATGTGCAGACCGTCACGTTTGCGTCAGGCCCATCTCATCTGTTCGCCACATCCGGTGCGTGACCTTACGGTGGCGTTCATAGGTCGCCAGCACACCATTTAAATCGGCTGCATATCAGTGACTCGTCAGGTTCAGGCCCTACCTTGCCTGCACCAGAAGGCCAACCCCTAGCCCCAATTCATTTCGGAGGTTTCCCCATGAACACCAAAACGATCACCATGATGACCTTACTCCTCGGCCTCGGCGCAGCGACAGTTGCCAGCGCCAGCCCCGCCAAAATCAGCGCCCAGAGCATTATTGTGAACCCAGTCGAAACCAAGCTGAATGTCCAGGTCTGGGTCAACAAGGACGCCAGCGGCAACCAGAACCCGGTCTACCGCAAGGGCGAAAAAGTGAGCGTGGGCATCAAGACCAATGGCGACGCCTACGTGTACCTGTTCAATGTGAATGCCAACGGCCAGATCGACCTGTTTTTTCCCAACAGCTACGAAGAAAGCAATTTTGTGCAGGCCAACGTGACCCGTGTGTTTCCGGCGCAGGCCGCCAAATACACCCTGACGGTGGCTGGCCCCAACGGACAGGACCGCCTGTTGGCCCTGGCCAGCAAGAAAGAACTGAATCTTGACGATATTGCCCGCTTTGTCGGTGACGAGGGCTTTGCCCAGGTGCGCTTACAGGGACAGGAAAATCTGGCCCGTGCACTGAGCATCGTGGTAAACCCGCTGCCCGCCGATTCCTGGGTCACAGATGTCGCCAGCTTCCGCGTGGGGCAGGGCACAGCCGGGCAGGGCGGCGCTGGACAGACCGGCGGCACGGGCACCCAGGGCGGCGCCACCGGAACGGTCACCGTGACACCCGGCACCCCAGCCCAGCCCAATCCCCAGCCTACCCCTCAACCCACGCCCGAACCTCAACCCACCGCAAAAATTCAGCCCGGACAGAAGCAGGACGGCTCCTTCGATCAGGCGATGGTCGAAGCCTATGACCGCCTGAAAGGCAGCGAGTCCCTGGGCAACGCCACCACCTACGCCGTCCCCTGGGCCGACGGCCTGTGGCAGAAATTTAATGGCGTGGGGGCCTACGGTGACGCCGCCCTGCTGCACGCCAATGGCAGCAGCCGCTCCTATTCGGTGCATGGCCGCCTGCTGGAACGCTACCTGGCGCTGGCCAAAGCTGAAAACGGCGCGACCCGTCCCCCCTCACGCCTCGGCTGGGCTGCGGGCGACGAAAAAGTCATTCCCCGCAACACCTATGGCACCAGTGGCCTCTACGGATTCTTCCAGAGCGGCGCACTGTACGGCACCGAAAAATACGGCACCTTCTGGCTGATCGGCGACGTCCTGAAAACCTATCAGGGCCTCGGCGGCAGCGGCTCGTTCCTCGGCTTTCCTACCCGCGACCAGTACCAGATCAGCGGCGCATGGGCAGCAGACTTTGAAGGCGGCACCATCCGCACCGTGAACGGTGTGGTGAAGGTGTACCGCAAGTAAGTCGATTCTGGCAAAAGGCCGGAATCTATCGGAAGAAATCCCCTCTGTACTCCCCCGGAACCGGGCAGGACTGACGGCCAAGATCCCATATTCGGCGTCCCCTGTTCGGTCACCTTCCTCCCGTTTTCCCGGTGGCATCGCCTGAACTGGGACGGGTCTGAATGACGGCGCTGGCGCGGACCGAACCCTCCGCCTCGGCACAGGACACCCGCCTATCACAAGCGTTGAGATCAGCAACGCGCCCGCACCGGAAGTGGTGTCGGGCGCGTTGCTGTGGACACAGAGGAGGCGCAGAGGACAGGTCTCAGCTCAGCTTTGCCTTAAATTCTTCGTAGCCAAACGTCTTGACGACCTCGTAGCGTCCACCCCCGTGCAGGATGCCGATATCGGGGTGCTTGACGCCGTTGAAGAAGGTGGTTTTGACCATGGTGTAGTGAATCATGTCGTCAAAGACCACACGGTCACCGACCTTCAGCGGCTGCGGGAAGGCGTACTCACCGATCACGTCGCCCGCCAGGCAGGTCGTGCCGCCGATGATGTAGTCATAGGCCAGCGCATCAGCAGTGTCGCCGGGATTGCCTGCTCCCAGAATGCGGGGGCGGTAGGGCATTTCCAGCACGTCGGGCATGTGGGCGCTGACCGAAATATCGAGCAGGACAGCCTGTTTCACGTTTTGCACCACGTCCAGCACGCTGCTGACCAGCCAGCCGGTTTGCCAGCCAAAGGCGCTGCCGGGTTCCAGAATCACATGCAGGCCGTAGCGTTCGCGGAAACTGCGAATCACACGGATCAGGCGGGGAATGTCGTAGCCCTCGCGGGTCATCAGGTGGCCGCCGCCAAAGTTGACCCACTTCATGCGCGGCAGGAATTCACCAAATTTTTCCTCGAAAGCTTCCAGCGTGCGCTCCAGGGTGGTCGAGTCGTTTTCGCAGAGGCTATGAAAATGCAGGCCGTCCACACCGTCCAGCAAATCTTCGCGGAATTCGCGGCGGGTCACACCGAGTCGGGAAAATGGGCCTGCGGGGTTGTACAGGTCCGTTTCGACCTCGCCGTATTCGTGGTTGACGCGGATGCCCACATGCACCACCTGTCCAGCGGCGCGGGCGGCCTGCACCTGCGGCTTAAAGCGCTCCCACTGCGAAAAGGAATTGAACACCAGATGGTCGGCCAGCGCCAGAATCTGGGGAAATTCGCTGTCGCTGTAGGCAGGGGCGTACACATGCACCTCACCCTTCATTTCCTCACGGGCCAACCTCGCCTCGTTCAGGCTGCTGGCGGTGGCTCCAGTGATGCCGTACTCGCGCAGCATGGGAAAGGCGCTCCACATAGAAAAGCCTTTGAAGGCCACGATGATCTGGGCGCCGCTTTCCTGCTGCACCCGCGAGATCAGCGTCAGGTTGCGCCGCAGCCTCGATTCATCGAGCACAAAGGCGGGGCTGGGAATAGCGGCCCAATCCACCGACTCCACCGGGGTCACATCAGGCAGGGCAAAGGGCAAGGAGAGAGAATCTGAGGCCGTCATAGTGCACAGGGTAGCGGGTCCGGGGCGCAGTCAAGGTGTGTTTGAACCCGCAGGGGCTTTGGGCAGCGGATTCATGCCCGGGGGCAAGACCGGCTGAACACCGCCAGCCTGCGGACTCTTCGCCGGAGCCGCAACGGAGCGTTGTTGATCCTCCATGATTCGGTCTAGAACTTCTTCTGCCCGCTGCTGCGCGTCTTGTTGTGGAGTTGAGAATTGTGACGAACAGGCCCGTACTCCACCTATCACCAACAAGCCAGCCAGCAACCAGGGAAAGCGGAATCCCTCCCGGGGTGAACGGTTTGAAAGGGCCTTTGCACCCGCCGGAGCAAGTGCCGTCCCCGCCCCTACTCGAATCCGCTTGGCTGTTTTGGCGTTCCAGGCGGTATCTCTGCTGGTTCGCAGCACCTTCTCTGCATCGCCGTGCCCCTCTGCGGCGGCCCGCTCCAGCAGGTGCTTGGCATAGTCCAGGCTGTATTGCAGCGGGGCAGTCTCCACCGGGCGCAATACGCCGTCTTCTCCGACCTCCACCTTTCCAGCCCGCAGTTGTTGGGCCAGCGCAAAGCGGGCGTCGTTGTTGCCCGCATCGGCGGCCTGAAGCAGGTAGCGGTAGCGGGCGCGTTCATCCAGTTCAAACTGCTCGTGAAACAGGGAGAACGCCAGATAAACTTGCCAACTCATGGCGCTGCTGCCCAGATCGGCGGCCTTCAGAATATGCTCGCGGGTGCTGCGGCTCTGGTCATGTTCTCGGCCCTCGGCCACCCACACCGCCATATCGGCGCACTCCAGGTCGCCTTCATCTCTGGCCCGCAGAAGCAGCGGCAGAGGATTGGGCAAGCGGAGCTGCGGCATCTTGAGCGTCAAGGCGCCCAACAGCCACGCCGCCTCGTGTTCCCCGGCCTCGGCCATCGCCACCAACAGTCGGCCCAAGCGTTCGGCAACCGCAGCAGGCAACAGGTCGGGACTGCCCAGCCAGGCACCCCGCGCATACGGAAACCCACGCGTATTGCCTACCGCTTCCCGCTCGGCAAAAGTCAGGTAGCGCTCCATCGCCTCGCGCCGTTCTTCAGGGGGACGCTTCTGCTGGCTCAGTACACCGAACAGCAGCTCGGTGTACTTGTCGTCCAGATCGGCAGCGAGGCGGGCACGTTCCATCGCCTTGTCCAGCTCCTGCGAAAACAACCACGCATGATGGGCCACGCGGGCATGAAATTCGGCCCACAGCTTCTGCATGTCGGGTTCAGAGAGCACGCCCGCCTCCTGCTGCTGGCGCACATAGGTCAGCATCTGCGTTTCGCTGCCGCCCCATTCGGCCCGCAGGTGCAGCAGCATGGTGCGCCGCAGTTCCAGGCTCGCTGGATTGCTGCTCAGGGGCTGGGTATACCAATCGGGGTATTTCCCGGCCTCTACGTCGGCCAGCGCGACTTCACAGCCAGTGGTGTTATGAACAAAAGCCACCACCAGCCACGCGCTCAGAGGATTGCTGGTCAGGGTCACCGCGTGCCGCGCACAGGCCTCCGCCTGCTCCAGAAAATGATGCATGCCGCGTCTGCCCTGATCGCTGACCAGATTCATGGTGGAACCGCCGCGCATGGCCCAGGCCCGCGAGAGCATCCAGGTCGCCAGCGCCGTATGTGCCCCGTAGGAACCGGGATGGGCTTCCATCCACTCACCCAACTGCTGGCCCAGCGTGGGGTCTGAATGTTCAAACTGCTTGAAGGCTTTTTGCAGGTCGCTGGCGCGTGCGTCGCCCCGCTCAAAGGCCGCCTGCTGAGCTGCAATCCTCGTTTGCAGCTGGTCGTATTGACCGTCCCGCAGGAATTGAAGCAGCGGGGAGGCAGAAGGCCGGGGGGCAGAGGAATTCATCTCCCCTTCATCTTACCGGCCTTTCTGTTAACCTGCCACGAATCTGAGTGCGCCTTCCAGATCGCCGCTGCCGACCAGTGTGGGAACCAGCGTACTGGTGCTGAGTTGGGCGGCGTAACGCACGTCCTCACCCAGCCCGAGACTGGCAAGCCGCGCCCCGTGTCCGGCACTGCCCAGCGCCTCGATGGGATTTCCGGCGTTGCGGCGCATGGTCAGGGCGATGCGTGCGCCATCGTCGATGGTGAATTCACCCATAGCCAGCAGGTATTCGGCCAGCACCCCTGCCGCGTACACGTCTTCCAGGCTCACGCGTTCATCGGTTCCGGCGCACACCAGCGCAATTTCTTCGGTGGCGATGGCGCGGGCGCGGCGGGCGGCGGCGTGGGCATTGGTCAGGGCCGCCAGCAAGATGTGCTTGCCGGTCTGGGCGGCAGTGTGGGCCGCGCCCGTGCCGTTGGTGGTGTTCATGACCACTGTTTTTCCCGTGAAATTCTGCGCCGCAGCCTCCACGGGGCTGTTGCCAAAGTCGAAACCAGGAATAGGAAGGCCGCCGCGTTCTCCGCCCAGGAGCAGACCGGAATCTGCACTGTCGGAGCGTAAACCGAGGGCCACTTCGGGTGAGGAAGTGAGCAGCAGGGCATCTGCGCCGCGCTCCAGATAGGCCACGGCAGTCGTGGTCGCCCGCAGCACATCGATGACCAGCACCACATCCGGGTAATTCCCGTGTGGCAACAGGTCTACGCGCAGCCTCATATCAGGGCCGCCCGCAACCGCTCCAGACCCGCTGCGCCGCCATCTGGGCCGTAGACAGCACTGCCAGCCACCAGTACCGTTGCGCCCGCCTCGGCCAGAGCGCGGGCATTGGCCGGGGTGACGCCGCCGTCCACTTCGATTTCGGCGCCGCTGCCCAGTTCGTCCAGCCAGCGGCGCAGGGTTCGCACCCGCTCCAGGCTGGCTGGAAGGAATTTCTGGCCGCCAAAGCCTGGATTCACGCTCATGACCAAGACGAGGTCCACGTCGGCCAGTACGGGGCGCACGGCTTCCAGAGAGGTACCAGGATTCAGGGTCACGCCCGCCCGCTTGCCCAGTTCACGGATGGATTGCACGGCGCGGTGAAGGTGCTGGGTGGCCTCCACATGCACCGTGATGCCGTCGGCCCCCGCTTCGGCAAAGTCGCGCAGGTAGCGTTCTGGGCGCTCGATCATCAGGTGGACATCCATGAACAGGGAACTGGCCCGCCGCGCCGCCGCCAGAATGGGCAGGCCGAAGCTGATGTTGGGCACGAACGCACCGTCCATCACGTCCACATGGGCGTAGTCGGCTCCGGAGATGGCCGAGAGTTCCTCGCCCAGCCGGGAAAAATCGCAGGCGAGAATGCTGGGGGCCAATTTGACAGTGCGGGGCAGACTGGCGGACGACAGGGCGGGAACACTCACCTCCCCAGTCTAACATTCCTCACCTTCGCGGGGAACAGAAAATTCAGATCTGGTTTGCCTCAGACAGAATTAAACCTGAACGAACGGCCCCTTCCAGCTTCAGAAGGGGCCGACGCCAGTTCGATTCAGCGCCCGTAATAGGCTGTCAGACTGGTCTTGGCAAGCGTGATGCCGTTCAGGTTGAAGCCCAGGTAGGCGGGGCTGGACGTGGCCGGGATGTCCAGCGTCTTGCTGAGGGCGTAGAGCGTAAACACGTAGCGGTGGGGCTTGTCGCCCACCGGGGGGCAGGCTCCCACGAAGCCGGGTGCGCCGCCGTCGTTGTTCAGTTGCAGCGCTCCGGTGGGCAGAGTGCCGCCCGTATTGCCCGCGCCCGCCGCAAGCCCGGTGGCCGTGGCAGGAATGTTGTAGACGGCCCAGTGCCAGAAACCGCTGCCGGTGGGCGCGTCGGGGTCATATTTGGTGAGCACCAGGCTCTGCGTTCCGGCGGGCACTCCCGTCCAGTTCAGCGCGGGGCTGGTATTGGGACCAGTGCAGCCAAAGCCGTTGGCCACATGCTCGCCCGCATACACGCCGCCGTTGGTAAAGCTGGGGCTGGTCAGGTTGAGGCTGCCTGCCGCAGACGTCGGGCTGGGCTGGGCCACCGTGAGGCGCTGGGCGATATTCAGACCCGCGTTGATATCGGCAACGGGCGCGGGCTTGGTGGTGGGTGTGCCCATCATGCTGGGCGCGCAACTGGCAAGGGTAAGGGAAACGGTGGCGAGGGCGGCAAGACGCAGAGCATTGGATTTCAACATGACAAAACCTCCGGGACAGAACATCAGGCGGACTTTTCACGAAACTGCACAGCTGTTTATGCCACTGCCCAGCCAAACGCCTGATGAGATCGTCTGCCATTAACCGTTGAAGAATTGGCGCGAGCTTAGTGAAATCCCACAATGTGAATGTTTGACTAATGTGCGCAGGGAATGTGCAGAGGAAACCCGGCGGCGACCCTGCGCTCCGCCTGACCCCAAACGCCCGTTAGGTTCCGCGTGGCATCATGTCGGCATACGGAGGCCTCTACCATGACCACCCCCACCGATTCCAGCACCGATTTAGGGGCGTGGAAGGCAATGGCCCGCAAGGATTTGCGCGGCGCTGACCCCGACACGCTGAACCGCACGACTGCCGAAGGGCTGACGCTGAAGCCGCTGTATACGCGGGCCGACCTCCCGGAGGGCGCAGACACGCTGCCCGGATTGCCGCCCTACACGCGTGGCCCCCGCGCCACCATGTACGCCCAGCGCCCGTGGACGATCCGGCAATACGCGGGCTTTT
>JAQBPF010000405.1 GCA_028287665.1 Deinococcus sp.
TGGCCTCAGCTCGGGCCGGAGGTCGGCAAACGCTCTGGCATGGGGCACATTGCCGCGCCCATACCGCACCTGCAGGCGCACCAGCGTTTGGCGGGCAGAGGCGCTTAAGGCGTTCCATTCGGCTTCGGACAGCAGCGCGGTCCGGTTGGCAGCGGCAGAGAGGTTCCACACCGTGAAGGTGTCGCTCAGCTCAGGCGTGGGCAGCCCATCGGCAGAGGGACAGGAAGGCAGACCCAGCGCCAGAGTCTCCGCCTCCGTCAGAAAGAAGGGCTGCACGGGTGGGGCCAGCCATTCGGCCCACCGCGCCAACAGCTGCGGCGAGACCGGAATGTTCAGCACCTTCATCCTAGGCCTGCTTGGTGGGCACACGCCACACGATGTAGAGCACGCCCACCACGCCAAGAATCACCCACGTCACCTGCCCCACCAGCACCGGAATACGCGGCAGGCTCAGGCCCACGGCCAGCACGATGCACAGGCACGCCACCCATTTGGCCCGCAGCGGCATGCCGCGCCCAGATCGGTAATCGTCGATCAACTGTCCTATCACGGGGCGAGACAACAGCCACGCCTCCCAGCGGGGATCGCCACGGGCAAAGGCGGCAGCGGCCAACACAAACCAGACCGTGCCCGGAAAGCCCGGCAGGATCAGACCCACGAATCCTATGCCAGTCAGCACAAAGCCCAACACGACCCACAGCGGGCGAATGGGCTGAGGCGGGGGCGGCGTCACCGGGGCAGCCTAACGTATTTCACCCACCACACGGTCTGTTGAACCAGCCCGGAAGCGTGAATTGAGACGAGTGAATTCAGACGAGCAGGCGGGCGGCGGCTTTTGCAGGCCGGACTGCCCCGCCTCAGATCAGTGCAGCGGGATCACCAGAATGCCGTCTTCGTCAGCGTAAATCTGGTCCCCCGAAGCGATGGTCACCCCCGCAAAAGTGACGGCGCGGCCCACCTCTCCTCCCCTGTCTTTGCCGCTGCGCCTGGGGTGGGCAGCCAAAGCCCGAATCCCGATGGGAAGGGTGCGTAACTCGGCGGTGTCGCGCACGCAGCCGTAAATGATCACGCCTGCCCAGCCCTGTTGCACGCCCAGTTGGCCCAGCATTCCGCCCAGCAGGGCACAGTTCAGGCTGCCGCCCCCATCTACGACCAGCACCCGCCCCAGCCCCGGCGTTTCCAGGGTCGAGCGGACCAGCGGATTGTGTTCCAGCGCCCGCACAGTCAGGGCAGGGCCAGAAAAGCGCGGCTGGCCGCCATAGTCGCGGAACACCGGAGCCAGAATCTGCGCCTCCGGATGCGCGTCACTGAGGTCAGTGGTCGGAACAGAGGTGGGGATCAGGTGGGGCAGGTCGGTCATGCGCCTGAGCCTACTGGCCGTACACAGGAGCGCCGCGTACTCACCGGGGAACGGAACTCTTTGCCGTCCGGTCGCTCAGATGTATGCCAGCCATTTCTGTCCAGTAGGTCAGGGTTGAGTCCACCTCACCGTCTTGGCTGGTTGGCCACAGGAAACGGCGCTGATGACAAAGAGCTGGCCAGGGACTTGACAGGTGAGAAATTAAGCGCACAATGGTCTTGTAACCGATTACAAAAAACTTGGAGTGGCCTTCTGAGGTCACGTCGGGCTGTTGGCTGAGCCTTCCTCATCTGGTTTCTGTTTCTCTCTGCGCTTTGTAACCGGTTACACCTTTCCAAGGAGAGCTAAAACATCCCTATGTCTGATGCCCTGACCCGCCCTACCATTGACGATATTGCCCGCGCTTCCGGCGTGAGCAAAGGAACCGTGAGCCGGGTCATCAACGGGCATTCCACCGTGGCCGAACGCACCCGTGTGCGCGTGCAGGAGGTCATTGCACGTCTGGATTACACCCCCGATCCTGCCGCCCGCAACCTCAGTTGGCGCACGGGCCAGACGTTGGGGCTGTCTCTGGACCGCGACGACCCCATGCTCAGCCCCTATCAGGTGCTGTTCCGCCGGGCGTTGGAGGCCCACACCGCGCCGCTGGGCGTGCAACTTCTGGACCTGCGGGCCGACCTGACCCGACTGGCCCGCCTGCCCAGTGCAGTGTTGGTCATGCACGCGGTAGAGGGCGATCCCCGCCTGTCGTTTTTGCAGCAGCAGGGCGTACCTGCGGTGCTGATCGGGCATCATCCGGAGTCGTTCTGGGTGGCGCCCGACGATGAAGGCGGCGCTCATCTGGCCACGCTGCAACTGCTGGAGGCGGGCCACCGTCATCTGGCGTATCTGGGGGTGGGGCCCAGCCAGGTCGCCCATGACCGACAGCGCGGTTTTGAGCGGGCGGCCCGCACGGTGGGAGCCAGTACGCAGCTCCTGGCCGCCGACTTCACGGTGCTCAGCGGCTACCGGGCGGTGCGGCGGGCCTGGGAAGCAGGAGTACGCTTTACGGGCCTGTTTGCCCAGAGCGACGAAAGCGCCATAGGGGCCGTTGCCGCTCTGGAAGACCTGGGGCTCAATATTCCAGGCGACGTATCGGTGGTGGGCTTTGACGGCCTCCCCGAATTGCCGCTGCCCTACAGCCTCACGACCGTGTCGCAGGACATTCCACGCATCGCCAGCACCGCGCTCACCCTTGTTGGGGAAGCCATTTCGGGGCAACGTCCCCGTGGCGAATTTATTCCTGTTCAGCTTATTTCTGGCGCAACCGTTGCGTCTGCCCCCGGAGGGTCACCATGAAAATCCAGAACGCACTCCTGCTCAGCCTCGCCGTCCTCACCTCCAGCGCCGCCGCCCAGACCACCATCAAGATCAACGGCTACGGCGGCACCGACCCCGCCGTGGTGGGCGACCTGATCAACAAGTTCGTGAAGCCCGCGCTGGCCAAAGACAAGATCACGGTGGTCTACGAGCCGCTGCAGGGCGACTACAACAAGTCGCTGACCACCCTGCTGGCCGCCGGAAACGCGGGCGACGTGTTCTACCTGCCTGCCGAAACCCTCAGCGGCTTCGTGGCCACCGGCAAAGTGCTACCTCTGAACGGCGTCGTCACCACCAGCCCCTACATCAAGAGCCTGAACACGGCCTTCACGCAGGGCGGCAAGGTGTACGGCATCGCCAAGGATTTCAACACCCTGACGCTGGTCTACAACAAAGACCTCTTTGATGAAGCCAAAGTCGCCTACCCCGACAACAACGACACCTGGGCAGACCTGCAGACCAAGCTGACCACCCTGAAAAAGAACCTCGGCAACGAGTACTACGGCATCTGCCTTCAGCCCAACTTTGACCGTTTCGGCGCGTTTGCCTACGCCACCGGCTGGAACCAGTTCGATTCCAAGGGCAAGACCAACCTGTCCGATCCCCGCTTTGCCGAAGCCTTCAACTTCTACACGGGCCTCGCCAAGAACAAAGTCGGCATTACGCCCAGCGAAGTTTCCGAAGGCTGGACGGGCGGCTGCCTCAAGACCGGTAAGGTCGCTGTGGCGATCGAAGGCGGCTGGGTCGTGAACTTCCTGCGCGACAATGCGCCCAACCTGAAGTTCGGCACGGCCCTGATGCCCAAGAACAACAAGACCGCCAAGCGTGGCAACTTCCTGTACACCGTGGGCTGGGCCATCAACTCGGGCACCAAGAACAAGGCCGCCGCCACCAAAGTGCTGAACATCCTGACCAGCCCCGCCGTGCAGCAGTACGTGCTGGAGCAGGGTCTGGCCATCCCCAGCCGCAGCGCCCTGGGCGAAAACGCCTACTTCAAGAAGGCCGATGCAGGTGCCGTCAACAGCCGCCTCGTGTTCCAGGGGGCCTCAGACGGCAACGTCAAGGCCTTTACCTTCGGCCCCCAGGGTCCCGATTGGAGCAAGCCCATCAACGACGCTCTGGCCGCCGTTCTGAGTGGACAGAAGAGCAGCGCCGACGCTCTGAAAAAAGCCCAGCAGGACATGAACACCTTCCAGAACCGCTGATCTTTCTTTAACGGGAACAGATCTGTTCAGAGGGTCGGGAGGCGAGCATTGCCTGCCCCCGGCCCTCTGCCATTGTTTTTACCCGTTTAAAACCTGACCGACTCGCTTGATCACATCACGTCTGCTGGGTTTCACCGCTGGAGGGTGTATGACCGTTACCAATCCCACTGCCAAAAGACCCAAGGCCGCCCGCTCCAAACAGAGCCAGACCACCACGACGGCGCTCTTGTTTCTGGCCCCGTTTCTGATCACCACACTGATCTTTTTCTTCTACGCTTTTGCCCGCGCCATCTATTATTCGTTCACCGATTTCAACCTTTTCAATACACCCAAGCTGATCGGCATCAAGCCTTACGTGGACGTACTGGCAGACCCCTCGTTCCGGCGGGCCCTGGCCAACAGCCTGATTTTTGCCATCGTGACCACCACGCTCCAGACGGTGTTTTCGCTGCTGATGGCGGTGGCGCTCAACAACAAGATTCGCGGCATGGCCTTCTTCCGCTCGGCGTGGTACATGCCTTCCATCACGTCCAGTGTGGTCATCACCCTGATTTTCCTGTGGCTGTTTCAGCGGCGCGGCATTGCCAACTACCTGATTACCCAGTGGCAGGCCTACCAACCCCTGATTCTGACCTTCCTGGGCGTGCTGCTCGTGGTACAGATCGTGCAGGTGCTCTGGGAAAGGTCGCGCAGGTTGCCCGCCAGCTGGATTGATCCGGCGCTGGCGGCGGTTAGTGCCCTGATCGCGCTCGTGGTGGTCTTCGTCCTCAATTCCACAGGCGTCGTTGGCGTGCGCGAGGTGGCCCCCTACGATGTCCAGTACTTTGCCGACAGGTGGATCAGTATCGGCGGCGTGCGGGTGCTGAGTATTCCGCTGCTGGTCATCATCATTCAGAACACCTTTACTACCGTACCCACGCTGATGCTGTTTTTCCTCGCGGGCCTACAGAGCATTCCCGGCTCGCTGTATGAGGCCGCCGATATCGACGGCGCAACGCCCTTCCAGAAATTGATGAACGTGACGGTTCCCATGCTGCGCCCCGTGACCTTCTATGTGGTCACCGTGGGCCTGATCGGCACCATGCAGATGTTTGACCAGGTGGCCGTGATCGGTTCGGCGGCCCCGCAGGACACGCTGATTACACTGGCCTTCTACGTGTACACCAACACCTTCAAAAACGGCGCGGCCCCGGTAAATATGGCGTCGGCGGCGGCCATCATCTTGGCCCTGATCATCCTGAGCATGGTGTTCGTGCAGCGCAAATTCTTTGTGGCCCCCGAGGCCAACTAGGATGCGGCCCATTCAGCTGGCTCAGATGCCCGGCCATAGCTTTTCTATTCATAGTTCTCAGCAGGAGGCGGCAGCATGACGGCAATTCAGGCAGAACGCAGGGCGGCAGCATCCGGCAACGATGCATGGCTCACGCGGCGGCGTTGGGCGCGGGCAGGCTGGCTGTACGTGTTTATGCTGGTCATGAGCTTTTTCTTCCTCGGCCCCTTTCTGATGGGTCTGCTGAGCAGCATGAAAGACAACCCCAACGAGTACCCGCCCAAGGTGATCATTCCGCAACTGACGGCGCAGTACGTGAGCCGCGCCTACAACCTGGGCATCCAGGGCGGCAACAGCGGCTGGAACGGTGGCCTCACTCCAGGCCGTCAGGTCACCTTCGACGTCTCGGTGCGTTCTCCGGCAGACGCCCCCCAGGACGCGCCCGCCGTCAGCCTGTTTCCGTATCAGCCCGTGAGTCTGGTGGCGATTGCCCGGCAGGCACAGGCCAAGGATTACGCCAAGCTGAATACCGTGCAGGTCTCACAGAGTGGAGACACCAAGGTCTACCGCACCACCGTGGCCTATCCCTCGCTGACAGCACAAACGGGCGAGGTCATTCGGGCCAAATTGACCACCCCCGATAGCGACGTAAAAGCCCAACTGCCGAGCGGCGAAATCGTGAAGGTCACGCTGGATACGCCCGCCGCGCAGGAAAAGCAGTACGAACTGAGTGAATCGCAGAAGGTGGAACTGGTCAAGGCAGGCGGCAACTATTACCTGCGCGGGCCACTCTTCGAGCGCACGCCGATGCAGGTCGACGTGCAGCGCGGCCAGAGCATCGTGGACAGTACCCTGCCGCCCAGCGACAAGCAGAACTTTGACCGCTCGTTTGCCTTCCGCAACGTGACGCCCGGCATTCTGGGGTACACCTTCAACAACTACCGCCGCGCCTTCAACGAAACGATGGACCCCAAATCGGGCCGCAGCCTGTTCTTTTCCTGGGTGCTGAACTCGTTCCTGTACGCCTTCCTGCGCGTGGCTTCCGCCGTCTTGTTCTGCTCGCTGGCCGGATACGCCCTGGCCCGCTTCGAGTTCCCCGGCAAAAACCTGATCTTTTTGGGCGCGGTGCTGTTCGTGCAGATGGTGCCCACTCAGGTCAATCTGGTCAGCAACTACGTCCTGCTCAAAGATTTACACCTGCTCAATCTCTGGGGGCTGTGGTTTAACGGCCTCGTGGCGGCAGGCGGCGTGTTCCTGATGAAGCAGTTCTTCGAGGGCATGCCCAAAGAGCTGGAAGAATCTGCCTCTATTGACGGCGCTGGCCCCTTTACCACCTTCTGGCAAGTGATGTTGCCGCAGGCTGGCCCCGCGCTGATTGCTCTGGCCATCACGCAGTTTCAGGGCGCATGGAACGACTTCTTCTGGCCGCTGGTGCTGCTGCGCCAGAACACCGACTTTACCCTCACGGTGGGCCTGTCCAGCTTCTCGCAGCTCTACGGCGGACAGGGCGATTACGGCCTGATTCTGGCGGGCGCGATCCTCTCGGCCATTCCGGTCATCATCGTGTTCATCATCTTCCAGCGCTACTTTGTAGATACTGGCTCGGACAGCGCCGTGAAGGGCTAACCGGCGGTGCAAAGGGCGGGGGCAGGGTTTGGGAATGCCTGCGCCCTCTGCCGGCGCTGGCCTGCTGCTTCCAGTGACCAACACATCTTCTCCACGCCATTTGGCCGCTGTAACCGCTTACAATAAGCCGCCCTGTCTGATCGCCGATCCGCCCTCACCCCTCCGCCACACGCCGCCCCCTAGGAGCGTCCATGCTCAATACCCGCACTGTTCTCAAAGAAAATGACCTGTATATCGTGGGCAACCGCCACTACAAAATTGCCGAGGGCGAAAGTGGCCTGTACCGCCGCGACACCCGATTCCTCAGCCTGTACGAATGGCGGCTGGACGGCGAGCGCCCGCAACACCTGCTTCAGCACGAGCGTTACCCCTTCTGGCTGCACGAGCACAGTGCCAATGCCAACGTGGGCTACACCATGAAGGTGGGCATTGCCCGCGACCTGACCGTGACCGGAAGCGAGGTGCGCGACACCCTGACCGTAACCCGCTACCTGGGCGAGGGGCCGCAGGAACTGACGCTGGCGCTGGCCGCCGACTTTGTCGATATGTTCGAAGTGCGCGGCTGGCCCGGCGGTCTCGGAGAACGCACCGTGGCCACGAAAGAGGTGCCCGGCGGCCTGGAATTCAGCTACACGGCTGGCGACGGCCTGCACAGCCGCGCTCTGGTGCATGTCTCGCCCGCTGCCGTGTGGGATGGAGAAAAACTAACCTGGCACCTGACAGAAACGGAAACCAGGATTCAGGTCAGCGTGTTTCCTGTGCAGGGCGACGAGCAGCCCACACCGGGCGATCCTGCGTCCTTGGCCGCCGAATATGACGCGCTTCACGGCACACTCAATCTGAAGCTTTCTGATCCACTTGACCAACAGGTGCTGGATCAGAGCATTGAAGATTTGCGGAGTCTGTCATTTCAGACCGAACAGGGGCGCTTTCCGGCGGCGGGCCTGCCCTGGTTCGTGGCTCCTTTTGGCCGCGACAGCCTGATCATTGCCATGATGGTCAAAGACCACCTGCCCGAAATGGCGCTGACGGTGGCCCGCTACCTCGCCGCGCGGCAGGGCACCAGATACGACAAGGCCACGCTGGAAGAACCCGGCAAGATTTTGCACGAGGAACGCATTGGCGAACTGACCCGGCTGGGCCACACCCCGCACCGCCCCTACTACGCCACCGCCGATGCCACGCCCCTGTTCGTGTGGCTGGTGGGCGAACTGAGCGCCGCCCACCCCGACATTGCCCGCGAACTGCGCCCCCAGTGGGAAGCAGCCCTGAAGTGGTGCCTGACCGACGGCGACCCCGATGGCGACGGCTTCATCGAGTACACGCCCGACGAAAGCGGGATCACCAACGCCGTGTGGAAAGACAGCGGCGACTCGACCTTTACTGCCGAGGGTGTGGACATCAACGGGCATGTGGCCGTAGTTGAGGTGCAGGGCTACGCCTACGCCGCGTACCTGGCCGCCGCCCGAATGTACCGCCTGCTGAACGATGAGGCCGTGGCGACCGAGTGGGAAGCCCGCGCGGCCAGCCTGCGCGAACGCTTTCATGCGGCCTTCTGGTGGCCCGAGCGCAACTATTATGTGCACGGTCTGAACGGCGACAAGACACCCCTGAAGGTGCTGGTCAGCAACCCGGCCCACACCCTATGGACAGGCATTGTGCCGCCCGAATTTGCGCCGCAGGTGGCCGCCACCGCGCTGGGCGACAAGCTCTGGAGCGGCTGGGGCATTCGCACACTGGGCGAGGGCGAAATTCGCTACAACCCGGTGTCCTATCACAACGGCAGCGTGTGGCCGCACGACACCGCCGCCGCCGCTCTGGGCATGCACCGCTACGGCCTGAATGCCCAGGCCGCGCAGGTGGCCCGCGCCCTGTTCGATGTGGCCCGCGCTGCGGGTGACCGCCGCCTCAGCGAACTTCTGGCCGGATTCAAGCGCGAGGCGCACACCCCGCCTGTGCCCTACCCCGCCGCCTGCCATCCTCAGGGCTGGGACGCCGCCATTCCGCTGGCATTGGCGCATCTGCTGGCGCAGGGGCACGAGCAGCAACCGGACACCCTGGAAAACGAACTGGCCTAGGCTGCCCACCCGGTGCCGGGGGCTTTCTCGCCGTGCATTCTCTAAACCGCCCCTCACCCATTGCCGGGTGCGGGGCGGCACACTTGAGACATGCTGGATAACATTCTGAACAGTGTGCGCCGGGGAGCCGAACGCGTGCAGCGCCGGGGCGAAGAAGTGGCTCAGGTCACCAAGTTGCGCGTGGAAGTCTTCCAGCTGACGCGCGAGCAAGACGGCCTGTATGCCCGCCTGGGCCGTTCCTTTCATGCCGGGGCCGATGTCAGCGTGCTGCAAACCGTTCAGGAAGACATTCGCCGGATTGACGACGAGATCAGCGCCCGCGAGCGCCTGATCCAGGAACTCAATGCAGCGGCGGAACCTGTGGAAAACAGCGCCGCCGTGCAGCAGGAGGCCCGGATTCAGCCCACGACCACGCCAGCCACTGCGGCGGCAGAACCCACCGTGCCGGACGCCATGCCACGCCCGACCCAGAGCGTCCAACCCACTCCACTTCAGAGCAACCCCACCCAGAGCAGCCCAGTCCAGACCGCTTCAGTGCAGATGACCAAGGAGGCCCAGCCCATGACGCACAACGACGACAAGCCGACCTTCACGACCCCCAACCCCACCGTGCAGCACAGCGACGAAAAGCTGATTCCCACCGACGCCGCCGTCGGTGTGGGCAATGAGGCGGCCCGCGACAAGCTCTACCGCCACCCCCACGAGATGGAAGAGGCCGAAAACGCCAGCAAGCACCCCGACCCTCTGGATCTGTAAACCCCTTCCCTTTTAGCCTTTTCTGAAGGCCCCGCGTGCAGATGGCACATCCGCCTCACGTGGGGTCTGTTGTGATGGGCGAATGACCCCAGAAACAAGTGCATCGATCATTGTGGCCGTCCGGGGCGCGTGGAGCGGCGAGGTGGCTGACCCCGCCCGTATTTTTACTGGCACGGTGACCACTTCCGAACTCGGCGGCTTGCAGCCCGGCGATGAGGTCAGCGTGGCCTATCAGAGCAGTGGTGGACGGGTGCCGGGAGCCAAAGAACACGGGCTTTACGCCCTGAATGCCCGTGGACAGGTCTGGCCCCTGATGCGCTTTGGGGCCCATCCGAGCACGGGCGGCACCCAGAAGGATGACACCCGTGAAAGTGACTGGGTGGCCGAGGTGTTGCCCACCAAAGCGGTGTAACTCCAGCCCCGACAGGACTCTGGCCTATAGATCCTTGCGGCTGAAGCGCCACATGGCGGCCAGTACGGCCAGAATTGCCAGAGCGGAGGCCCACAGCACCAGCCCGGTCGCAATGGGTGCATTGCCGAAAATCGGGTTGGCACCCCGCGCCATCTCGCCAAGTTGCAGCACTGCCGCGTTCTGGAGGTGGTAGCTGGCCCCCAACCACAGGGCATTGGTGGGCATCACGTAGTTGGCGACCTTGCCCAGCGTGACCAATGTGGGGCTGTCGGCAAACGAACCGATGGTGCTGAGAATGCCGCCTGCAAAGCCCACACCGTACAACACGAAGACGCCGATGCCGTTGGCGAGCGTGCTGAACAGGGTGCTGCCCAGAACAGTGAGGCCCGTGATGACCACGATGGCCAGCAGGATCAGGCCCACGGCAGGCAGCGGCGCAGGCGGCAGAAACCCGGTGATGAGATAGATGCCCGTCAGCAGGGCCGCACTGACCAACGCAATGTAGGAAACGTTGACGATGGTAAAGCCCAGCCAGCGCCCCAGCACCAATGCCGCCCGCGTGACCGGACGGGCAATCACACTCTGCATCACGCCGTTTTCCACGTCGGCACTGACCGCGCCCACCGTAGACAGCACGGCCATCAGCGAGCCGAGGAAAAACACCAGATACATGCCGAATGCCGCCGCATACACGATGGGCGCGTTGGCCAGCCAGCTGATGCTGCGGCCATCCAGCCCCGCGTCTAT